>CANRNK010000156.1 GCA_947631985.1 uncultured Lachnospiraceae bacterium
GCAATTAAAATCAGGGAGTGTGAAATGTTTTCTTTCACACTTGCTCCCGTCTGCTGCTTTAGCAGCAATTAAAATCAACCCGTTTCGCCAGTTTTTTCTCTTTTTCTTACTGCTTTTCTTATTTTAGATTTTACTCTGAATAATGCATTATCCGTTGATTTTTCATCTTTGCCCAATACATGTGCAATCTGCAGATAAGATAACCCCGTGAGATAAAGATCAAGTACTGATTTTTCAAACGAACTTAATTCCGACTCAATCATTCTTTCTAAGCTCTCCCTTTTTTCCTTTTGCAAGATAAGCTCTTCAGGATTCTGGGAATAGTCAGCCGGAATGGAGTTAATCAGAGAGAGTTCCTGCTTCGTACCCTGATCCTCCCCCGCATACAAAGAGATATAACTATTTAGGGGAATGTGTTTTTGACGGCCAGATGCCTGAATTGCTGTATACATTTGTCTGGTAATACAAAGCTCAGCAAAAGTAAAAAAACTCGCATCATAATCTGGCATATAATCCCTTACTGCTTTAAATAATCCAATCATTCCTTCTTGGATGAGATCTTCATTGTCCGCACCAAGAATATACATGGCTTTTGCTTTACTTTTCACAAGATTCTTATACTTATCCATGATAAAATCTGTCACCGCATTGTCACCATTACGAAGATGCGCGATCAGTTCTTCATCTGTTTTCTTCTCGTATTGATCTCGGTCTTCTTTTTTCATTGATACCCCTCTACAGAAGTCGCTGCCTCACGATTTCATAAGCAAGTACTCCTGCTGCAACTGACGCATTCAGAGAATCAATATTCCCCTTCATCGGAATAGATGCAATAAAGTCGCATTTTTCTTTTACCAGTCTTCCTACGCCTTCTCCTTCGCTACCAATCACAAGGCCAATCGCGCCCTTAAGATTTAAATCATACATTCTACTCCCAGCCATATCTGCACAGACAAACCAGAGTCCTTCTTTTTTTAATTCTTCCATTGTCTTGACCAGATTCGTCACCTTTGCAACTGGAGTATAATTGAGAGCACCCGCTGAAGTCCTCGCAACGGTTGCTGTAAGTCCTACCGCCCTGTTTTTGGGAATAATGACCCCGTGTGCGCCTGCCAGATTTGCCGTTCTGATAATTGCACCGAGATTATGTGGATCCTCAATATTATCCAATAAAATGAGAAATGGAGACTCTCCTTTTTCTCTGGCCGCCTTCAGCATATCTTCTACTTCTGCATAATGGTAGGCTGCCGCCATGGCAATCACTCCCTGATGCTTCCCCGTGTCCGAAAGTTGGTCTAACCTTTCCTTATCAACAAACTTAATGAAGGTATTATTTTTTTTTGCTTCCCTTTTAATTGTCATCATCGGTCCATCCTGACAACCATCCAGAATATAAAGCTTATCAATTTCTTTTCCAGAACGGAAGGCTTCAATCACTGCATTTCGACCCTCTATTTTAAATTCTTCTACTGTCACATTTACTCCTATCTGCCATTTTAGCGGCACTTAAATCAGACATTCTCTTCTGATTCATTTTTTTCCAATCCAACTTTTAACAACTCAAACAATCTATCCATATCGTCTTTTAAATACAAATATCCAAATAACGCTTCTAATCCTGTCGCTTTCCTATAATCCGCAATGGATGCATTTTTGGCGCTGGTATAAGACTTGGCATTCCTGCCTCTTCTGAAAATTGTTAGTTCTTCTTCTGACAACACCGGTAACAACGCATCCGAAATTGCAGCCTGTGAGCCTGCATTCACAATTCTGCTCGCTTCCTTATGAAGGTTATTGGGTGCCTGATTCCCCCGTTCTACGATTAACGTTCTAATGCATAAATCAAATATGCTATCTCCAATATAAGCAAGTGTCAACGGCGAATACGTGTGAATATCTACTTTTTTACCAGGAAATACTTCATCCAGTTTTCCTAAAAAGCTCATGCCTTTTTCCATTTAACGCCCTCTCGCGTATCTTCTAGCAGAATGCCCTTCGACAAGAGTTCATCTCTGACTTCGTCAGCACGCTTGAAATTCTTTTCTTTTCTTGCATTCTGCCTCTCTTCAATTAGCGCCTCAATTTGAGAATCCAGAATCTCTTCTTCTTTTTCAATTATCAAACCACATACATCTGTAAGGGTTTTCAGCAAATCGTATACCTTTTGTAGTAAAGCTTTTGATGCACTTGCATCTGTATTCGTATTGCTCCATTTTACCAGTTCAAAGATTGCTGAAATGGCATCCGCAGTATTGAAATCATCTTCCATCGCTTCTTCAAATTTGATTCGAAACGCATCCGCACTCTTCCAAAGCAAATCTTCCTGGTCGTCCATTTGTTCTTTTTTTGTATTCTGCATAAAATACTGTAGGCTGGAGGCTGCTTGGAGAATCCTGTCCAAACCATTTTTTGCAGCATCCATTAATTCCGCACTAAAATTTAACGGGCTTCTATAATGTGCCTGAAGCATAAAAAATCGTAGAATCTGCAAATCATACTTTTCACTGATGTCACGCACCGTAAAGAAATTTCCAAGGGATTTTCCCATTTTTTTGTTATCAATATTTAAAAATGCATTGTGCATCCAGTATCTCGCAAATTGCTTTCCATTTGCAGCTTCACTCTGCGCGATTTCATTTTCATGATGTGGAAAGACCAGATCTTCTCCACCTGCATGAATATCTATCTCATCTCCCAAATATCTTTTACTCATAACGGAACACTCTATGTGCCACCCTGGTCTGCCTTCACACCATTCTGATTCCCAGTAAGGTTCTCCATCCTTCTTGGGTTTCCATAAAACAAAATCGAAAGGATCTTCTTTTTGCTCTTCTCCCGAAACCTGTAGTGATCTGTTGCCCCCTTGAAGCTCTTCTAAATTCTTATGTGAGAGCTTACCATACTCAGCAAAACTTTTCCTTCGAAAGTAAACGGTGCCATCCTTGGCCGCGTACGCATGGCCCTTCTCAATAAGCGTATGAATCATCTCTAACATACTGCCAATTTCCAACGTAGCCTGTGGGTGATGGGTCGCCGGCATAACATTCAGTGCTTTCATATCCTTCTTGCACTCTTCAATATATCTCTCAGAGATTACAGTTGCTTCTACGCCTTCCTCTATTGCAGCCTTGATGATTTTATCATCTACATCTGTAAAATTGCTTACAAAATTAACTTCCAGTCCGCGATATTCCATATATCTTCTCACTGTGTCAAATACAATCATTGGTCTTGCATTCCCAATATGAATCAGGTTATACACAGTAGGACCGCATACGTACATGCGTACCTTTCCTGGTTCAATCGTTATCATTTCTTCTTTTTTCTTTGTCAGTGTATTATATATTTTCATTTTATAATATCTCCAATCTTTTATTTATGTTATTCTGTATCGCATTCTTTTTTTTGCTCTTTTTTTAGTAGTCTGATCTCTTCTTCCAAATCAAGCAATCTATTTGTCAAAACACTATTCGCACGTTGCAAATTGCAGATATCCTCGAGTACAGGATCCGGAAGATTGCATTGATCCATATCGTCTCTTGGAAATGATTGGTTTTCCCTTTTCACTACTCGTCCTGGAACTCCAACTACTGTAGAATTTGGTGGAACCTCTTCTAACACAACACTTCCTGCTCCAATCTTGGAATTTGCTCCAATTGTAAAGGAACCCAGCACCTTTGCTCCTGCACTAATCATAACATTATCTTCTACCGTTGGATGCCGCTTGCCCTGCTCTTTCCCGGTACCTCCAAGCGTTACTCCCTGATATAACGTAACGTTATTCCCAATGATCGTTGTCTCCCCTATTATAACCCCATTCCCATGATCGATAAAAAATCCTTTCCCAATCAAAGCGCCCGGATGAATTTCAATTCCCGTTTTTCTCACACCTCTCTGCGAAACCCACCTTGCCCAGAAGTATCTTTTCCTTAAATATAATTTATGTGCAAGCCGATAATGAAGCATTGCTTTAAAACTGGGATATAAAAACACTTCCATAGAAGAATGAATCGCTGGATCTCGTTCTCTTATAATCTGGATTTCTTCTTTTATATTCTTAATAAGCCCCATCAAAATCTCCATTCCTTTCTTACTTTTAAGATGAATGCAATAAATAAAGTGATTTAACAAGCCATTTCACTTGCCATAAATAAAAAAAACTCCGTCTCTAAGTCCTGCTTAGAGGCGAAGTATTCGCGATTCCACTCTACTTGAAAGTTTCCTTCCATCTCATGTTCCTTAACGCGGATGAAACGTTCCTGACTACTTCACCGTTCGCCAGAAAAGCTCACAGGGGCACTTCCATCATGTTCCAACGAGAACGGCTCTCAACCAGTGGCTGTTCTTCTCTGTCATTTTTCCATCATGTACTCTTCCTGATCATAGCTATTTTCTAATTACACTTAGCATATTCAACTTTTCCTGTTTTGTCAAGTACTCAAGGCCTGCCAAACTGTATTCTTACAGCTTATTTCTTTGCGTTTTATAAGATTTTTACATACGATTTTGTATCCTGCAAGCTTTTATTTCTATTGCTTATTCGCCCTGCATTTTGTGGCATCCCTGGCATCCGCTACATCCGCTTCTCTCCTCGGACACATTCTGGTCTTGATACCCGATCGGAGTCGTCAACAGACAGATTGCCTGTGCCGAAATCCCTTCCATCTTTCCCGTAAATCCAAGTCCTTCTTCTGTCGTTGCCTTTACATTCACCTGTTCAATTGAAATCCCAAGCGTCTTTGCAATCAATGCTCTCATCTCGTCAATATAAGGTCTCATTTTTGGCATTTGCGCAATAATAGTAGCATCAATATTTTCAATCAGAAAAAAAGCTTCTTCCAGCCTGTTTCCGACTTCCTCCAACAATTTTATACTTGAAATTCCACGATATGCCTCATCTGTATCCGGAAACAGTTTTCCAATATCACCTAAGGCCGCTGCGCCAAGCAACGCATCCATGATCGCATGTAATAACACATCTGCATCAGAATGGCCCTGTAGACCCTTTTCAAAAGGAATCTCCACGCCTCCAATGATCATTTTACGATTCTCAACTAATCTATGTACATCATATCCCATTCCAATTCTCATCGAATACCTCCCAAACTACTCATTTCCTGAATACAAGAACATCCTGATGAAATCATCAGGATGTTCTTGTAAGTAGCGAAAGAGGGATTTGAACCCACGACACCACGGGTATGAACCGTGTGCTCTAGCCAACTGAGCTATTTCGCCA
>CANRNK010000157.1 GCA_947631985.1 uncultured Lachnospiraceae bacterium
AGTTAATCCGGCTATAGGAGCAGCAAAATTGTAAATGTTGATTTGAGAAGAGCCGTTACAAAGGAGAAAATTTGTCAAATTTATTAAATAGATCGCAAAAAATAATTGCCTACGTCTTAATTGTTGTGATTATCTTTACAGCAGGGGTTGTTACAGGGCGTTTTGTACAAAAAAGAGAACAGACAGTAGTGGCAGCTGAAACGGTGGAAATACATACAGAAACACAAGACGAATTATTAATAACTAATGGAGAAGAAACTGTACTCAGTGAGAATGAAATATCTGAAAACGAGTTGGAAACACAAGGCATGCCGGTAATCGAGAGTACATCTATTTCGGACAACCAGATGGCATTGATATCTGGGAATAGTACTTCAAACGGCAAGTTGGTTTTAAATTCAAATTATCAAGATACAAGTGAGAAAAAAACATTAAAAGAGCGGGAATTAATCAGATCATCTTATGAAGAAACGCTCGCTATTAGCCAACAGGACAAGGCAATTATTGAAAGTAGCACATTAGATTTCTCTAATATGACAATGGCATTTCTTGGAGATAGTATTACCGAAGGATTAAAGGGTACAACGCCCTATCCTTATCAACTTAAAGAGATGCTGGGGGTAAAAGAAGTATATAATTTTGGACAGGGTGGTTCTACAGTAGCTACTATAGATGGCTCCAAGGCCATGACAGAACGTGTCAACGAAATTCCTAGTGATGTTGATATCATTGTTGTTATGGGTGGAACAAATGATAACTTTTATCAACCAGTTTATCAGTTTGGATTTATGACCTGGGAAACCAAGGGAGAGGGAACTTTTTGCGGCGAACTGCAGCTCTTAATGAAAAAATTTAAATGGAGCTATCCAAATGCGAAGGTGCTATTCCTGACACCACCATCGAATAGCAAGATTGATGAGTTACGTGCGAAGAATCCTGCGCTTCAGGATCAGTCAGTTTATGCAGAAGCAATCAACTATATTGGCAACGAGCAGGGATTTGAAGTGATTGATCTCTTTAACATGAATTTTTTGAATTCACATGACGTAACAGTTCGTTCAACCTGGATGAGTGACGAAGTCCACCCGAATTCTGAAGGCAATAAAGTGCTGGCACAGAGGGTTGCCGCAGAGATTATCAAACGATATCAGATGCCATAAATATATGTGAGGGAGATTGATAGAGATGAGACAAACTAACTTTGACCTGCTTCGAATCATTTCAATGCTCATGGTTGTATCATTGCACTATCTGTCAAAGGGAGGTGTATTGACATCTTTTGTAGACCCTTTTAATGGGAATAGTTATCTGGCCTACTTTTTAGAAACACTGAGTGCACCTGCGGTAAATCTCTTTGTGCTGCTGAGCGGTTATTTTTTAGTGAAGACTTCTTTTAAAATAGAGAAGATGATCAGTCTGGTTGGTCAGGTTTTATTCTATACACTCGGCATCTCATTTGTATTACTTGCAATGGGGATAGTCCCGGAGTATGGATTTTATGATTTCGTGAACGATATCCTTCCAGTACAGATGGAACACTATTGGTTTATTACAGCATACCTATTATTGTTTGCCTTCACGCCTTTACTAAACAGAGCATTATTATCTATGAATGAGAAGCAATTACGAGCAGTTATTCTACTCTTGCTTGTTCTATTTTCTCTACCCAAGACGATTTTGCCGATTACGATTACAATCGATCACAAGGGATATGATCTGATCTGGTTTCTCTGCGTGTACCTGATTGCAGGGTATATCAGACTTTTTGGAAATTCATTTCTTGAAAACAGAAAACGCCTGGCAATTCTACTTCCAGTTACTGTTTTTAGTGGGTACCTGCTAACAATTGCATATGGACTGTGCTTTCGATACACAGGCAAGTTCGAAGATCAGGTACTTGAGGTATTTCAATATAACCATCTAATCAACTTAGCGATGGCGGTTTTCGTTTTTTACTGGTTCAAAAATATTGAGATCAAGAATAAAATACTGCAACACTGGGTGCCTAAGATTTCACCGTATGTATTAGGGGTGTATCTTCTACATGAGCAACTCGGAGTCCGTTATCTGTGGCCAAAGTGGATGCAAGTGGAGAATTATGCGAGTGGACCATGGTTTGTAATTCACTATATTCTTACAACTTGTACCATTTTTATAGCAGGTGTCCTGATAGATGCGGTAAGACACAATATGAGCAAGTATCTTGGTGGCTTGTCTCTAATCCGTCCGATTAAGAATACTTATCAAAAAGTAATCCTGAAAATCAACCAGGCAATCAATTGATTAATAAATGAAATGACCGAAATCACTGAAGAGGGAAGTAAATGGACAAGCAAAAAGGATGGAAAAACTACATAAAATGGCTATTTGGAGTAATCCTGGTTTTCTATCCCTTCCTGAATGTGAATGTTGGGGTGGATATTACTGATACGGGGTTCAGTCTTGGAAATTTTCTATATGAGTCCAAGATAGGAGAAGAGTGGTTTTTATTTGCGACTTATCTTGCGAATCTGATAGGGACACTTCTGACGAAACTTCCATTTGGTGGCACAATACTTGGGATGAATATATATACGACTGTATTTGTTAGTTTGAATGCGGTGATTGGTTACCAGTTCCTTGTTAAGAAAATACCTCCATGGATTGCATTTGCTGGAATTTTCCTGGCAGAGAGTCTATGCTGGTGTCCAACAATCATTTTATATAACTATCTGACATATTTCTTCTTTACGATCCTTGTTATTTTCCTCTACAAAGGACTGACGCAGAAACGCTTATTTCTTTTCCTGGCAGGAATCATTCTGGGATGTAGTGTGATGGTCAGATTTCCAAATCTTGCACAGTCGGCAATGATTCTAGCTGTCTGGTATTATGGAGTGCTTCAAAAGGATAAGATGAAAATAATCCTTCAGAACACATTTCTCTGCCTGGGCGGTTTTTTTACCGGCATTGTTCTAATCTTAATCGAAATATCAATCCAGTATGGGTTGTCCTCGTATCTCAGTATGGTTACACATTTACTGGAGGTGGGAAGCAGTTCAGGAGAGGGACATTCTTTTGGCACTATGTTGTACTCTATTGTGGATGCCTATTTCGTCGCATTTCGTTGGATGTGGTACCCAATCGGCTACGGAGTAGTTGGAGTCCTGGCGTTTTATTTGGTGCGCAAGAACAAAATACTACTCAAGGCAGGAAGCATTCTATATGGGATAGGGACGCTGGTTTTATTCAGATTGCTGTATGGAAGAGGGATGTTCAACTTTAAATACTATACCTATGAGTCCATGTTCCAGTGGGTAGCAATTTTTTTGATTCTTGCAATTCTTGCAATGCTAGTAATCATAATGAAGAAAAATCAAAATACACAGGACCGGCTGCTGGCTTGTATGATACTGCTTATTATACTAATTACCCCTCTTGGAAGTGACAATTATCTCTATCCGATTATGAACAATCTGTTCTTGATTGCACCGGTTACGTTTTATTTTCTCTTTCAGTTTTTACAAGCATTATATCAAAACAGTTTTAAAATAAATGCAAAAACCCCCTATCTTCAACCACTTGTAATTTTACTGGGAATGGTTTTGCTAATCACCTATCTGCAGAGTGCCTTGTTTGGATATCGCTTTGTATTCAGGGATGGAACCATGGGAGAACCGCTGAATACTACAATTACCCAGAATGAAGTGCTAAAAGGTATGGTTACATCCAAACAGAAAGCAGAGATGTTAGAATCAGTCACTGACTTTGCTAAAGAGAATCAGCTAATCGGAAAACAAGTCATACTTTTCGGGAACATTCCTGCTATGTCCTGTTTCCTGGAGATGCCAGCAGCACTTTCTTCCTCCTGGCCGGACCTGGCTACTTACAGAATCTCTACAATGGAATCTGAACTTGAAGAAATTCATAAGAATGAGGGCAGACCGGTTGTGATCCTAAGTGCCGCTATTGGAGCTTGGCTTACAGAAGACGCAGAAGGAATGACTAGAAAAGGTATTACAGCGGAGATGTATCAGAAGGATGAGAAGGTTGCATTACTTAGGGGATTCCTGGAGAAAAACCAATATCAGGAAACCTATGCAAATGATGAATTCGTAATCTATGAAATTCAATGAAAATGAGGAGAATAAAATGATAAGTTTTAATGTCCCCCCGTTCACGGGGAAGGAATTAGAGTATATGAAGGAAGCAGTGGATAGACAGAAGATATGTGGAGATGGAATTTTCACCAAAAAGTGCAGTGAATGGCTTGAACAAAAAACGGGAACGACTAAGTGTTTACTCACAACTTCCTGTACCCATGCAACTGAGCTGGCTGCATTGCTATGCGAAATCAAAGAGGGAGATGAGGTTATCATGCCCTCGTACACGTTCGTATCGACAGCAGATGCCTTTGTCCTGCGGGGAGCCAAAATAGTCTTTGTGGATATCAGACCGGATACCATGAATATGGATGAGAATCTGATTGAGGCAGCCATTACAGACAGAACGAAAGCAATCGTTCCTGTCCATTATGCAGGGGTGTCGTGTGAGATGGATCAGATTATGGCGCTTGCAAAGAAATACAACCTGTTTGTGATTGAAGATGCAGCACAGGGAATTATGTCAACTTATAAAGGAAAACCACTTGGAACCTTTGGTGATTTTGGCTGTTTTAGCTTTCATGAAACCAAGAACTATAGTATGGGAGAAGGCGGAGCCATTCTGATTCGGGATGAAGAATATATTGAACCAGCAGAGGTCATCCGTGAAAAAGGAACGAATCGCAGTAAATTCTTCCGTGGACAGATTGATAAATATACCTGGGTCAACTTCGGATCCTCTTATCTGCCAAGTGACTTGAATGCAGCATATCTCTATGCGCAACTGGAGCTGGCAGAGGAGATTAATGAACTGAGATTAGCCTGCTGGAATCGTTATTATGAGAACCTGCAACCACTTGCCGCAAAGGGGAAGATTACGTTGCCAGAAGTTCCAGAAGGATGTGTTCAAAATGGACATATGTTCTATCTCAAAGCGAAAGATATAGAAGAGAGGACAAGACTCATTGACTTTTTGAAGGAGAATGGGATCTTATCCGTATTTCACTATATCCCATTGCACAGTGCAGCAGCGGGGATTAAATTCGGCCGCTTTCATGGAGAAGA
>CANRNK010000158.1 GCA_947631985.1 uncultured Lachnospiraceae bacterium
ATGAAATGAATAAACGTGAAGTGGGTAAATTTTATGAAGAAAAGGCAGTAGCTTATTTAATAGAGCAGGGCATGAAGATTGCAGAAATAAATTTCAGAAACAGGCAGGGTGAAATTGACATAATCGGATTTCACGATGGCTATCTGGTTTTTGTTGAAGTAAAATACAGAAAAACACAGCAGATGGGAAGTCCCGTGGAAGCTGTCACCCTTGCAAAACAAAAAATAATCTGCAAAGTTGCAGATTATTATCGATTCCTTCATAAAATAATGGAACAAACGCCGGTCAGATATGATGTGATTGCAATTCTTGATGATTCTATTCAATGGTATCAGAATGCTTTTATGCATCAGGGGTATCGGTGGTGAATCCGGCCACAGAGTTAGCTTAAGGAGAAAAAAATTAAAATGACCTCAAAAATAGAAACCAATGTATTCGAGATTAGAAGGAAGAACCATGTGGAATACCTTACCTTTCCTTCTTTTGATCAGACAGGAATTGTAAGGCATTTGTTCTCGACAAGAAAAGGTGGTGTAAGTCAGGGACAGTTTGCAAGCATGAATTTAAGCTATACACGTGGAGATGAGGCGGAAAATGTAACGAAAAATTTTGAACGCATTGCACAAACGCTTGGCTGTCAACTTTCTGACTTTGTCTTATCTGATCAGACACATAAGGATAGGGTTCGTCTCGTCATGCGAGAGGATGCAGGAAAAGGAATAACAAAAACAAGAGATTTTTTTGAAACAGATGGGATGATCACGAATCAGCCAGGAATTGTGCTTGCAACTTTTTATGCAGACTGTGTTCCGCTTTTTTTTATTGACCCGGTAAATAAGGCAATTGGCCTTACGCATGCTGGCTGGAGAGGAACTGTAAAGAAGATCGCATCAAAGACAATCACTGCCATGCAGAAAGAATTTGGTTCAGACCCAGCAGAAATTCTTGTTGGAATAGGACCATCAATCTGTTCGAATTGCTATGAAGTAGGAGAAGACGTGGCAAGGGAATTTCAATCCGTTTTTCATAATGAAGAAGAGCTTTGGCAGGTTCTGTTGAAACAGAATCAGGGGAAATACAAGTTGAATCTTTGGGAAGCCAATAGGCTGATTCTGCAATCCGTTGGGGTACCGTTAGAACATATTACAACAACAGACCTATGTACTGCATGTAATCATGAAATTCTGTTTTCACATCGGGCATCTGGTGGTAAAAGAGGAAATCTTGGCGCTTTTTTGGGAATTAATCCTGAAGAATAAGGTATCTTAATAAAAATTTAAATGAAATCTTGTCTGTTATTTATAAATATAGGGTAGAATGAATAGAATAAGAGAATTATCAGCTTTTTGGGAGAGAAAGGTATGGAAAATATGATTAATATACTTGTTTGCGACGATGATAAAGAAATAGTAGATGCGATTGCAATTTATCTTGAGCAGGAGGGGTACACAATAATCAAAGCGTACGATGGGGAAGAAGCAATCAGGCTCCTGAAGGAACATGAGATTCATCTTCTGATTATTGATGTTATGATGCCAAGACTAGATGGAATTCACGCGACCCTTAAAATAAGAGAAACCAGCTCTATCCCAATTATTATTTTATCGGCAAAAACGGAAGACGCAGACAAAATTCTAGGATTAAATATTGGCGCTGATGATTATGTTGCAAAACCGTTTAATCCGTTAGAGCTTGTAGCAAGGGTGAAGTCGCATTTGCGAAGATATACAAAGCTTGGAAATATCAATGAAGAGAGCAAGCATATTTATTCGGTAGGTGGTCTTGTGATTGACGATGAGACGAAAGAAGTTATGGTGGATGATGAATCCGTCAAACTGACGCCGATTGAATATAATATTTTATTACTCTTAGTTAAAAACCAGGGAAGAGTTTATTCTATTGATCAGATTTATGAGAATATATGGAATGAAGAGGCAATTGGTGCAGACAATACTGTAGCAGTCCATATAAGACATATTCGCGAAAAGATTGAAATCAATCCGAAAGAACCACGTTACCTGAAAGTTGTATGGGGCGTTGGATATAAAATCGAAAAACAATAAGAGGTTTGTATGACAAAACTGATCTATCATAGGAAAAGTAAATTTTGCATCCATCTATTTCAAAATCTGTGTGTATTCGTAATTGCAATCTGCATCTCGATTATGTACATTTATTCCAGCGTGCCGGTATCTAATATCTACGGAAGCTATCAGTATGGTATTGATTTGTTTGATTCAAGCAGTCAGTATGAAGACACCGATGTGTTTTATTATTCTCTTTCAGATAGCGTTGATGAAGTAATTCGTTATACGGTAATTCGGGAACAGATGGAAACCAATGGTGTGTTTGATGGAGAAAAGAAAATTGATATTGAAAAATTTGCAAAACGATATGAATATGGAAATAAGGCTGGTACATTAACCTATTATCTTGAGGATTTAATTCGCTGGGGACAGTATGGAATCGAGTATACACAGCAAGAAAACCAGGCCAAGACGCTATTTCCGCAGGAGAAGACAAGTGATTTAAAAGAAAAGCTGATTGAAAGATATCGACCAGTTGATGCAGAATCAATTGCAGATTATGTAACGCAAGAAACTTCGTATGAGGAATTATGTGGTTATCTGACAGAAAGTATAGAATCTTTATCTTATAATTATTATCAGTATAGACAGTTTCAGAATAGTTATAAAGAGAATAAAACAAATTTAAGATACTTTATCATAACAGATAGTACAAATGACGAAAAAAAAGAAATCTATTCTAATATAACTGGAATAACAAATGAACAGGAAGCACAGAGAGTTATCAGAAATCTTGGAAAACATATCTACTATGATGCAAAGAATCTGTCTTTTGATACAGACACATTAATTGGAGAAGAAGAATTTACAGGGTATCTAAATGCCTATGAATATGCTTTTTCGGATAATTATAAGGTAATGATTGGAATTGATACTTCTTATCCAAATGAGGACAGTTTTTCAAAAGGCTATCAAAATTTCAGTGCGGTCATGCCATTTATCGAACCATTTATTATCATTATATTCATCTGTTTTGTATTATATTTGCTCTTATTTGTTGCAATCACATCCCTTTCTGGGAAGAGTAGCAAAGATAGTCTGATTACGCTTTCGGGTTTTGATCTGTGCAATACAGAATGTTCTGTTTTTGTTGCTGTGCTAATTTCAGCAGCGACAGGAATTGTATCGGCACTTGTTATCAATTGGCTTTATGAAATAGAAAGCAATAAAGTAGTTTTTATTATTGGAGCAGTACTTGGTATTGTATCCTTTCATGTGTCCTTCATGTATTTTTATCTGAGTCTTGTCAGAAGAATCAAAGGAAAAGTTCTTTGGAAAAATAGTCTTATCAGGAAAGTAATGATTCGATTTGCAAGAATGATTCGTTTTTTATTTCAAAAAATCAGAACTCTCTTTTATAAACTATGTGACAATGGTACAACAATTACAAGAACCTGGCTGCCCTATCTTCTGTTTTTGGCGCTTAATCTGGGTTTGGTTTTGACAGGGATGGCTGGAATTCTGATTGCTTTTTTTCTGGATCTGCTCGTTGGAACTTATCTATATTCGGAAAATAAATCCAAGAAAATCATCATTAACGGTGTAGAGCGGATTAAGTCAGGTGATATGTCTTATCAGATTAACATAAATGGGATGCATGGAGACATTTTATTTCTTGCAAATGCTGTGAATACGATGGGAGAGGCAGTTAGAGAAGCGATTGAAACAAGTATGAAAGATGAGCGACTGAAAGCGGATCTGATTACCAATGTATCACATGATATCAAAACACCTCTTACCTCTATTATTAATTATGTGGAATTATTGAAACGTGAAAATATTGAGGATGAAACAATCAAAAAATATATTGGAATCCTGGAATCAAAATCACTTCGATTAAAGCAACTCACAGAAGACCTGGTAGAGGCTTCCAAAATTTCCTCGGGTAATGTGACACTTCATATTACAAGACTTAATTTTATTGAATTACTTAATCAGACACTGGGTGAATTTTCAGAGAATTTTGAGAAGAAAAATCTGAGTGTCGTTCTGAACATTCCAGAACATCCTGTTGTGATTGAAGCGGATAGCAGACATATCTGGCGTGTGATTGAGAATTTGTTTAAAAATGTAGAAAAATATGCCATGGAAAATACCAGAGTATATATAGATATTTCGGAAAGTAAAAAAGGAAAAGATCCTTATGTTACATTTTCAGTTAAAAATATCTCGAGGCAACCTTTAAATTTTAATGCGAGTGACCTGACAGAACGCTTTATTCGTGGGGACGTGGCAAGAAGCACAGAAGGAAGTGGACTCGGATTGTCCATTGCCAAAGATCTGACCCAGCTTCAGGGCGGTTTGTTTGAAATTTATCTGGATGGGGATCTGTTTAAGGTGATGATTAGCTTTCGCGAGAATCTGGACTAATCAGGGGTCTTGTTTACCTTACACAAAAAAAAAATTTTTTTTTAGTTATTTAGTTTGTTTCGCTAATCTGATTTTCATAGTATTATGTTCTATATGGCTTAAGCTGTTCATAGCTTAGGCCATTTTGTGGTTCTAAATGTAACAGAATCCACAAAGAGAGAGTAACAAGAGAGAGAAGAGAGAAGAGGATTATCAAAATGAAAAAGGAAAGAGCGGCAAACAAAGGCGCCTTGCTTAAAGTCTGGCAAAAAAAAGTTCGAACAAAGAAACTACAAACAGAGAAATTGGGAACAAAGAAACTACGAGAAAAAAAGACGGGAAATGAGAAGCACGAAAAGAAAAGCTTGTTTGGAATTGGAAGTAAAATATTAATTGTAAGTCTGATTCCGGTGCTGTTTATTGTACTTCTTGGTATTTTTTCTTATCAGAAAGCCTCCCAGGCTATTATTGGAAATTACGAAACAGCCACTTTTAATACAATCACTAAAATATCAGAATATTATGACCTGTATTTTAAAAATGCAGAGCAGATTTCACTCGATTTATACGTTGATAACAATATCACAAAATATTATTCAGGATATTATCAAAATAATTTAACGGAAGAAGTCACTACCTTAAATAATTTAAAGCAGGAGATTTTAATTAAACAACGCTCAGATGCAAGCATTACGGGAAT
>CANRNK010000159.1 GCA_947631985.1 uncultured Lachnospiraceae bacterium
CTGTCTTTGATTTCTCCTGTCAATACATATTTCGAGTCACAAATAAGATGAAACTGGTCCGCTTTTCTTTCTGTAATATAATGCTGCGCTTTTGCAAACTCAGGAATTTCATCTGTAATGATGACTACCTTTATTTGCTTAGAAAAGGCCTTTTCCAATTCGCTTGTAAATTCATCTACTCTGTTTTTGGTTGCGCTGATATAGATTCTCTGTTCAGCATTTTCAATCATATGATGTATTTTATTTCTGATATGTTTTGCCCCTGTAACAGTAATGTAGCCTTCTACAGGTTCTGGAAACACTGTAATCTCTTCTCCGAGTCTTTGTTTTACTTTTTCAAGTAATCTAATCTTATTATCACAAAATTCATCTGTTGAAACAGCGCAGTACTTGCTGGAAACTCCTTCTAACAAATAAGCAGCACCCTTTTCAACCAGGCCTGCTAATGCTGAGTAGGTATTAGACCTGGAAATTCCCGTCGACTTGGCAACTTCATAACCTGTCAGTTCAGCATTCTGAATCAGGCATAGATATATTTGTGCTTCCTGCCTTGTTAACCCAAACTGTGTAATTTCATCAATGAGACTTGTACGATTCATAAAATCTCCTTTAGTAGTTCTTTATAGGAACACTATATTATGTATTCAAGATTCTGTCAACACTTAAATTCTCAAAAAAAATTTTTATAAAAAAGTACCAATTCATCAGAATTGATACTTCTTTTATTTATTCTCAATCTGCCAGTCAATTGGCAATATTCCATTTTGTTCTAAGAATAAATTTGTTTTGCTAAAAGGTTTGCTTCCGAAAAAACCGCGATATGCAGAAAGTGGGCTTGGATGTGGTGCCTCTAAAATCAAATGATTTGGATTATCCAGCATAAGCTTTTTTTTCTGTGCAGGAGCACCCCATAAAATAAATACAATCGGCCTGTCCTGACTGTTTAAGAGTTGAATCACGGCATCCGTAAATTGTTCCCATCCAAATCCTCTATGGGAATTTGCCTGATGCGCTCTTACCGTCAAAACAGTATTCAGCATCAAAACACCCTGTTTGGCCCATTTAACCAGATATCCATTATCAGGAATCGAACAGCCACAATCATCCTTTAATTCCTTGTAGATATTCACAAGAGAAGGCGGAATCTCTACTTCAGGTTTTACGGAAAAACACAACCCATGTGCCTGTCCATCGTTATGATAGGGATCCTGTCCCAGAATAACGACCTTAACATCATTCAGATTGGTTAAATGAAATGCATTGAAGATATCATCTGCCGGCGGAAAAATCTTATGACTTTGATATTCCTCTTGGATCACCTGATGAAGTTTCCTATAATACGCTTTTGTAAATTCTGGCTTCAGTGGTACTAACCAGTCATTTGTAATTGGTGGCACTTTTTTATTCTCCTATCACAATCAGATCCGAACAGATACATTTCTTTTTTTTAAATATTTCTTTAATTCAATAATTTCCATTTCTTTGAAATGAAATAAGGAGGCTGCAAGTGCAGCGTCCGCTTCCCCATCAACAAGCGCATCATAAAAATGTTCCATTGTCCCTGCCCCACCAGATGCAATCACCGGGATTTTTACGCTGGATGCTATGATTCTGGTTAGTTCAATATCATACCCAGCCTTCGTTCCATCACAATCCATACTGGTCAGAAGGATTTCGCCAGCTCCAAGCTTTTCTGCCTGTATGGCCCATTCCACGGCGTCCATCCCCATGTCAATTCGTCCACCATTTTTATAGATATTCCAACCCGTTCCATCACTTCTTTTCTTTGCATCAATTGCAAGTACCACACACTGGCTTCCAAACTTATCTGCCGCTCTGCTAATCAGGTCCGGATCAATTATCGCTGCAGAATTTATCGAAATCTTATCTGCACCTTCTCGTAACAACGCCCTGAAATCGTCTACACTCCTGATTCCCCCACCAACCGTAAATGGAATAAACACTTGCTCTGCAACTCTTCTGACCATTTCAACTACTGTACTTCTGGCATCAGAAGATGCTGTAATATCAAGAAAAACCAGTTCGTCTGCTCCTGCCTTATCATAGGCGGCAGCAATCTGTACTGGATCACCTGCATCTATCAAATTCACAAAATTAACACCTTTTACGACTCTTCCATTATGAACATCAAGACAGGGTATGATTCTTTTTGTATGCATCCTACTCCTCCCGTCCAATCTCTATAAAGTTCTTTAGTATTTTTAGTCCAACGTCAGAGCTTTTCTCTGGGTGAAACTGACATGCAAATAGATTCTCTTTTTCAACTGCTGCATGAATATTCGTACTATACTGAGTTGCGCCTGTAACAATAGTAGGATCTTCTGCCTTTAAATAATAGGAATGTACAAAATACACATAGGAATCTTCCGGGATTCCCTGAAAAAGTTTGCCGGGATTCGGATAAGATAACGAATTCCATCCAATATGGGGCACCTTAATCCCTTGTGCTTCTGGGATTCGTACAATCTTACCTTTTAATAAAGAAAGCCCCCTAACACCTGGACTTTCTTCGCTGCTTTCAAATAATAACTGTAGCCCAAGGCAGATTCCCATAAAAGGAGTTGAATTTGCAACAATTTCCTGAATGGTTTCTTCAAGTCCATAGCCTCTGATCTTCGACATTGCATCTCCAAAAGAACCTACTCCTGGCAGAATCACTTTGTCTGCGTGGAGTAAAATCCCTGAATCCCTTGTTATGACTGCTTCCTCCCCCAGAAAGTGTAGTGCCTTTTCAACACTCTTTATGTTTCCCGCATCATAATCTATTATCGCTATCATTCAGTGGCTCCTTCTGTTTCTCCCTGCGCGTCGGATTGACTAAAATCCACACTTCCTTCATTAGAATTAACGGTTCCACTAAAAAGTTCTTTTTCCTCCGAAACAACAGACTCATCTTCTTGAATGGAACTATCACTTACCGTTTCCTGCCCTTCCAGAATAAGTCTTTCTTCTGGAAGAATGTCCTCTAGCTCTTCGGCCACATCCTCACTCTTATTTGGATCTTCAAATACGGTACCATAAATAATGGCATTAATTCTCTTTGTATAGGTAACTTTATCATACTCCAGAATACCAAGTGCCTCTTCTTCCGAAATAGAATACTCCTCAAGAAGTGACTGCAGAATCAACTGGTAGGTCTGATTAATCTCATCCGCCACCTCATATTCAACAGCATACTCACTCAGTTCAAAATATTTCTTAATTCCTTGAAACAGATCATTGATTGCTTCTAACTCCATTCCCAACTGCTTATGATTCTGGTATGACTCAAATTTACGCTCTACCTCTAGTACAATCTTGGCCTTGGTCAGTATTTTCTGATCCTCTTCCTTTAACGTAACGCCGGCAAGCAATTTATAAACTTCCTGATAATCATTTTTATCATTTGCTTCATACGCCTTGGTAATATTAATACTATTCGGAATTAAGATTACAAGAATTAACAAAACAGCAAGAAAAGACACTGCAACAAAAAATACACCGATTATATTTCTTTTGGGAATTTTCTTTTCCGGTTTTTCTTCGCTGGAAACTTTTAAAGGCTTTTCTTTTTTTATCTTTTCTTTTTTAGGTTTCTTTTCTTTAGTCTTCTTTTCTTTTTTCGCTTTTTTTCCGTTTTTTCCTTTTAAGTCTTCCTGGTTTAATTCATCAAGTAATTCAAGGTTTTCTTCAGAAATAGGCTGCACTTTTTTTTGTGCAAGTCCCGCCTGGTTATCCTCATCTGCGTCTTCTTCCGATTCCGTTAATGCTTTAATTACCTTGAGCAAAAAATTCTCTTTTTTACTTTTACTTGGAGTTTCGCCTCCCGCTATCTCTTCTGGGCTTCTTTCTATCGTATCTGTCGCATCTGTCTTCTTTTTTCTTTTCTCTTTTTTAATTTTTTGTTTCGCATTTTTCTTCTTATTGCCATCATTATTTTCGCTTGAATCGTCTTCTACTGGATTTAACTCCAGTTTAGAGTCCGTTTTAGAATTCTCATTTTCACTTTCTTGTGTTGCCTTTGAAAGTAGCATAAGCATCTCATCGTCTTCAACAAGCTCATGGTTTTCATCTTTTAATAGAAGTTCATTTATTTCTGCAAGTTCTTCATCTTCTTCCCCTGTAGAGAATAAATCTGCAATATCGCTGTCATCCACTACTGGATTCGACTGAACAATTGACGTTTTCTCAGAATCTCCCGTCAGATTCAATATACCAGTCTGCTCAAATTCTTCATGAGACTCAGCCTCTAATATTTTTAGCAAATCTGATAAATCATCTTCGCCGCTTTCCATTTTAGTTGGTTCCTCTGCATCCGCAAAAAAATCTATGTCCAAAGTGGCTGATTCCTGTGATTCTTCTTCTATTGTATCTTCTATTGTGTCTTCTACTGTGTCTTCTATTGTGTCTTCTATTGTATCTTCCACTGTGTCTTCTATTGTGTCTTCTACTGTGTCTTCTATTGTGTCTTCTATTGTGTCTTCTATTGTGTCTTCTATTGTGTCTTCTACTGTGTCTTCTATTGTGTCTTCTATTGTGTCTTCGAATTTATCTTCTTCTATGTCTTCAAATCTGTTTTCAAATAAATCTACATCTTCTTCCTCTGTTTCCAATGCCTCTAACGATTCCTCTGTATTTTCTGCACTATTAATAACAGGAGATGATGTTTCCTCCTGGCTAGATGTAATTTGTTTTAATAGGTCATCCAAGTACTTTTCATCAGAACTCATATTGTTTCCTCATTTAAATCAAAATGTGATTTAAATTAGTGTATCATATTTACATTTTTAAGACAATTTATTTGTTATGTAAAAATAAAACTGGATTTTTGTTTACAGAATAGGCTCTTTCTTTGAGTTCTTCCGTCAACTGGTACAATTTACTATGGACACGAACCAAAGTAGCTTTTTGATTTATAAAAGCCATTTTTTCAAAAGGCCATCTTATTACCGTTGGATACTGAAACCCTACCCCAAGTTCTATCATAAGTAACTTCCT
>CANRNK010000160.1 GCA_947631985.1 uncultured Lachnospiraceae bacterium
GCCAGCTTATCAACAAGTGCTAAGGCTGCTTTTCGATTCGCCAATATTTGAGGAACTTCCCCGATAGGACTTACCACAAAATTCATAAGTTGCACAAAAATAATCACCACACCGGCGGTAATCGCCTGGCTTTGAATCGCCAGATAAGCACCAAATAAGAATACACCAAACTGAGCGATAATTCCTGTTGTGCCACCTATCATCTGAATAAAGATCTCGATTTGTCGTCTTTTTCGTTTGGATTGCTCTGCTTCCTCATTGCTGCTTCGAAAAAGCTTCATCATCTCCTTTTCAACTTTAAAGCTCTTGACAACCGAAAATCCAGTCAGCATATCTTTGACAGATCCTAGAAAACCCTCGTTTTTCTCTGATACAACTTTTTCCATTTCAGCCAAACGATTCCCTGTTAGAATAGACCCTATGACTGGAAACAGCGATAATAAAACTGCAATGAGTGTCAGTAGGGGACTGTAGTAGAGCATCATAAGAAACGCTCCTGCAAACAAGACCAACTGTTGAATCAGTGGAAAGATTTTTGCCAGATAATTTTTTTCAATGCTGGTGGCATCATTGGAAAGGGCTGACAAATACGAAGAAGTATTTTCCGTGGCAAAGGAACTGATACTTTTTTTTGAAATTTCAGCAAATACCGTGTTTTTATATTGTGTCATAGCTCGTTCCACAAAACGAGGACTGGTTTTATAATCTAGCAACAATACTGCAATCAAAAAAAGAGCTAATCCAATACTGATGAATACCAGTTGTAGAAGTTGAAATTGTTGGTTATTTCCAGTTGCTGCATCGATGATCTGTTGTAACAACCAGGATATCATTAAATTGGTTGCTGCAATAAGAAATGTTGCTATTAAAGCCCCTGCAAAATTAACATGATTTTTCTTCATAAACTGCTTTTTTAAATTCTGACTTAATTGTAAGGCTGCTTGATTACGATTTGTTACTTGTTTTGTCATGTCGTAATCCTTTCTCAATTAAAATTGTGTTCCATACTTGTTTCAGAAAATCCACATTGTTTTCTTCCAAAAGAATAATGCGTTCAATACTTTCCATAGCGGTTTCTCCTGTGTCATCTCCAAAAATTTGCTTTTTCGATTGATAGAACTTAATATTCTGCGCATTATAATCTGGTTCCTTATCAAATCGAAGGGCAAGATCACAAGCAGTTCTCAAACAGTCTTCTGCTTTATCAAACTGTAAAGAAGCGATGCAAAAATGTGACATACCTGCCAAAAGAATAACCTGGAGTTTATCAATATAAGAGGGATTTTCATTTTTACGCAAATGCTTTGTCAAATCATACATCATATTTAGTACATCATAAGAAGCTTCAGAATTTTTAGTCTCATGGTATGCATTGGCAAAGCCTACACAACAACGCATAAAGTCTGCAATGAAATCAATTAATCCATCTGACAGATACGTAAATGCTTCCTCAGGATTTTTCCCCTGGGATAAAAGTATCCCTATCATACTGTTGTTAATCCCACAGTAATTATATTTTTTTAGATGTTCAAAGGCCTCATCCGTTTTCCCAATATAACTTAAAATTTCCCCAATGCTTATTTGTATGGATAACTCACTCACCCGGTCATCCTTACTCTGTCCAACTAATGGACAGCTTCTTCGATATAGCTCCATTGCTTTTTCTAGAGATTCTTTATTTCCACGTTCTACTCCATGCAGCATAAATAAAGCAGCACTTTGATATAGTAAATCAAAATGGTTAGGGTATCTTTGAATTCCATTTAGAGCTACTTCCATTCCCTTATCGTATTGTTTTTCATAACGGTAGGTTTTGATTTCTTCTGAAAGATCATCTGCCGAAGAATCGGTGAGTTCAAATGAAAAAAGAACGTCTAGAGATATTCCAAAAAGTCTTGCAAGTTTTGGAAGCAACATAATATCTGGATTTGATAGACCAAGTTCCCACTTAGATACTGCTCCTACTGTCACACCCATCACTTCTGCCAGTTGCTCCTGGGTTAATTTCATTTCTTTTCGATATTGCTTTATGGTTTCATTTAACATGCACATTACTTCCTTTCACATACTATACTATCAGAATCAATCGAAAGTTACAGATACCAATTATACTATTGGTAATAATTTTATTATACCATTAGTATAGATTTTGCATATAAAAAAACCTTCGATCGCCAAATCTTGGCAAAGAAGGTTTTTATTGATTCTTTTTAAAATTCCATTTCTAATCCAGAGTGCAAGCCATTAACGATGTCTCCAAGTTCCTCCTGCAATACATGAAGAGAACCTTTTCCGGTACAATGACCTGTATATATCTTTTCAATTCCTGTATTTCGTATTCGCTCCGATAGAGCTTGGATTTCTTGTTTTTTCTCCTGATAGGTATGAAAGCCTCCAATGATTGCATAGAGTTTTTCTCCTGGAAAGGTTTCGGATACCTCTCGTATAATTTGATCCGCTCCACCATGGGAACAACTGTTAAAAATTACAAGTCCCTGATCTGTTCGAAACACAAGACTTTGTTCGTGAGAAAAGTCATCTGCTTTCCATCTTCCTTTTTCTTTTCGATACATGTTATGTCTCTTACCTATCCAAGATAAATCTACATTCTTATGGGGTATTAAATAGACCCCAGGTATCAATTCATAATCACCTTCCACATAGACAATACGATTAGCAAAGGTTTTCAATGTTTTTTTCTTGATTCCAATATACTTAGAAAAAAACCATCTGCGTATATAGTTATTCTCCGCAGAACCTTCTCGTAAATAAAATTTTGCTTTTAAGTTGGTAAAAAAGAAATCTTCCATTCCATTGGCATGGTCAAAATGTGCATGTGACAAAACCGCAAAATCAATTTTTTTGATATCGATTCCTAATTTTTCAGCATTCTTAATGAATAATCCAGATGCACCTGTATCAAGGAGAATCTGATGTTTATCATACTCGATATAGATACTAAGTCCCCATTCTCCTGGTATTTTTTCATATGCAATGTTATCTACTAAAACCGTTGCCTTCATGGATGGTACCTCGCTTCGCAAAAATAGTACTAAAATCAAATACTTTGAATGTATAATAATACGATATTATCATACTATTTTGCTACTGCATAGCGGAAAAGGAACTTTTTCTTTTTACAGGAATCCAAATAGCGCTTTCATAATCAGTGTCTGTAGTGCTTCCCTCTTCACTGTACCATTCAATGTTGGTTCCCATGGCGATTTCAAATTCTGGATTACCAGGGAGCCATTCCTGGAATATTTTTGTATTGACGGACTGCAATGCTCCTGGCATAGGTCCTTTACAGGAGAACTTTGCCCATTCCATATCTGGAAGTTCATACAACGACATTCCTTCGGGAACTTCTCCACCGGTGTACGCACCTGCAATCAGATAGCGAAATTCATTGTTTTTCCCAATATCATCGATACAAACACCAAATTCACCAATTTTGTGCTTCCAAACCGCTGTTTCTATGGCTGTATCTGGCTTCTCCTTTTGATAAAGAGGAGCTATTTGCTTCTGATAAACATCCGCCCAGAATTTTGGAATCTCCTCATAAGAATTGTCCATGGAAAAGATTCGTTCAAATCCAATAACTGAAAAACCCTTCATTTTTTCTACTACATAATCCATTTCATTACCTCCTTGAATACGTATCGTAATTTTTAAAGGTAAAAATACCGTAATTTGTGAGCGATACTGCCGAATGTGACTGGGTGTATGACCATGAAAACGGGTAAAGGCTTTCGTAAAGCTTTCCGGTGTCTCATACCCGTAACGTAGAGCAATCTCAATCAGTTTATCCTGATCTGCAATCACATCAAGGGCAGCCATATAAAGTCTACGATTGCGAATATACTCGCTAATGGTAAACCCCGTCATCAGCTTAAATCCTTTTTGCAGATAAAAAGAGGATATATGTACTTGCTCAGCAATCTCTTCGCTGCTGATGTCCTCTAATAAATGCATCTCCATAAAAGCTAAAGTCTTTTGAATACTGGTTAACCATTCCATCTGTTTCACTCCTTCGGTTTCTTACCTATCTGAATTGTAGCAGAATTATTTTTCAGATTCCTGTCATTGCTTGCTCAAATCTGTCTGAATTAGAAATGATAATCATCCTTGAATATGTTTTTTTAACTGCATATAATGAATCGCAAATTGAATAAAAAGAACTACATACAGCAAGAACAAAAAAATGTAAATCACAAATATTGTCTGATTAAGTGGATGGGTTAACCGAGATTGCAATAGTAATTGTGGAATAATTACACAAAAGAATATGATCACAAGTGGTAACATTCTTCCTTTAATAACGCGTTCAATCATTTCCATCTTGAATTTATCGTCACAAAAGATATGCTCTTCCTCTCCCTGCATTTCAGATACGGGTTTTCGAAAATAACTATAACCCATAAAATCAATCAGGTATTCCCAACCACAATCTTGAAATATCTGTAAATATTCTCTCTTGTGAATAGATCCATTTTGATTATAATCCAATTGATAAACCACATCTTCTGGTGTACAGCGTTCAAAATGGTAAAACCCTGGGAAGGTAAGATGACTAAAACTCCAACCTTTGTTATGTTTTTCTCTTAGATAGTCTTCTTCTTTCTGATACTGGGCAATGGTAAAAAATCGAAATTCTGTTTTCCTGTTTTTCATTGGTGTTCCTCCTTCATATTGTTGTAAAGTCTCTCAATTCTCTTCTTTTCTAATTCTAAAACTTCTCTCCCTAAACTGGTTATCTGATAGATTTTTCTCTTTTCCTCTTCTTTGATGAAGGAAATCAGTCCATCCTTTTCCATTTTTGATAAGCTACCATACATGGTTCCTGGACTTAACTTAATCTCTCCTTTTGTAATTGCTTCCACCTTTTGTACAATGTGGTAACCATGCCGTGCCTCCTG
>CANRNK010000161.1 GCA_947631985.1 uncultured Lachnospiraceae bacterium
AATGCAGGATACGGCGGTGGATTCAGTAACCTGCCAACCTTACTTTCAGATCATTTTGGAATGAAGACGATTAGTACGATTCATGGTCTTGCTTTGTCAGCGTGGGCAATTGCGGGACTAACCGGAAATCAGCTAAGTGCGTTAATCTATTCGAAGACAGGTTCTTATGAGAGCGTGTTAAACGTAACTGTTTTACTATACTGTGTAGCGCTCGCAAGTAGTATGCTACTGATCAAAAAGGGTCATAAAGCGGAGTAGAATTGTTTACAAAATGTTCATACCAAGAGTCATTTGCCTTAACAATTATTTGTTATAATTTTTGTGAGGTAAGTGCATATGAGAAAACACATTCTTTTTGTTATCGTGTGTCTGCTATTGGCTTTAAGTTTAAACTTCATTGCATTACGAAGTCCTGCATTTAGTGATTTTTATGCAGAATGGATTACGCCTGTCTGGCTTAATACTTATGGCAGGGTAACCGGATCGCTTCCGTTTTCAATTGGAGAGATTATGATCGCTTTCATGCTGATGCTTGTCATTGTGACAATTGCATCGGGGTTGATTGCGGTCATTTTTTATTTTAGGAAGAAAGAATCTTCGCTTGGAGTAAGGGCATCTTCACTCTGTAAAAAAGGAAGTGTTTTAGTTCTCTATTTATCTTGTGTAACAACAGTACTATTGACTATGAACTGTTTTATTTATTATCAGTGTTCCAGGCTCTATCCAAAATCGATTCAGGAAGATGAAACAAGTTTAGAAGAATTGACATTGCTTCGAAATTATATTGTACTCAAAACAAATGAACTATCCCTTATGGTAGAACGGGGTGAAAATGGAGAGGTTGTATATTCTGATTCGATGGAAGAGCAGGCTGTGGCGAGCATGCAAGCACTTGGAGAGAGCAACCAACGACTTGCTGGATACTATCCATTTCCGAAGAAAATAATAGCATCCAATTTTTTGAGTCAGCAGTCTATGAAAGGATACTATTTCCCGTTTTCTTTGGAAGCAAATTATAATGCAACAATGGGTGCAATTCATATTCCGGCAACGATGTGCCATGAACTTGCTCATGTAAAGGGTTATTTGTTTGAAGAGGAAGCAAACATGCTGGCATTTCTTGCCTGTATTAATTCAGAGGATCTCGTATTTCAATATAGTGGTTATTTAAGTGTCTTGAACTATATTGACAATGACTATTACAGAGCAATTAATAAAAACAAGGAAATCTACGCGGGTCAGGTTGCGATAGAAGACAGGGTCCGACGGGATAATATATTTGTTACCGAACAGAAATGGAACAAAATTGAAGAAAAGTCACTGATGAAAACGGAAACAATAAAAAAGGCAACCCAAATTTTTACAGAAACCACATTAAAAGTAAATGGTGTTGAAAATGGAATGAAAAGTTACTCTGACGTAGTGAAACTTCTGTTACAGCATTATCAGAACTTAGATCTTGAACGCGTAACACAAGAAGAATATCTGGTTAACGCGGGTTCACAAAATCAGACTGAATAAAAAATAAATAGAAAACTTCCTTTTTGCATACCATCTGGTATTTCAAGGGGGAGTTTTTTCTATGCACGAAATTTGATATGGCTTTCTAATTTCAAGGGGAAGTGTTATAATATTTTGTATTCAAAGAGAATCAGGAGGCATAATGAAAAAAGAAATGAATGATAAACTAAAAAATAAAATTACAGAACTTGGTACTTATACAGTTGAAGAGCAAAGATGGATAGCGGATTTGGATTCAGAAGGGATCATCTGCAGACATAATAAAACCGGTGCAAAGATTGTTCTTCTTTCAAATCAGGAAAAAAACAAAGTGTTTTATATTGGATTTCGCACGCCACCAGAGGATAGCACTGGAGTGGCTCATATTCTGGAACATTCTGTTTTATGTGGATCAAAAAAATTTCCGGCCAAGGATCCGTTTGTGGAACTGGCAAAGGGGTCGCTGAATACCTTCTTAAATGCGATGACCTATCCAGATAAAACGGTCTATCCGGTTGCAAGCTGTAATGCACAGGATTTTCAGAATCTGATTCATGTGTATCTTGACGCAGTTTTTTACCCGAATATTGCAAAAGAACACAAAATATTTATGCAGGAAGGCTGGCATTATGAGCTGGAGAACGAAGAGGATGAGCTAAAAATCAATGGTGTTGTTTACAATGAAATGAAAGGTGCTTTTTCATCACCGGATGATGTGTTGGACAGAGAGGTGTTTAATACTTTATTTCCGGATACAGCATATGGAGTTGAATCAGGAGGAGATCCAGATGTGATTCCAGAGCTCACATATGAGAATTTTTTAGAATTTCACCGCCAGTATTATCATCCTTCCAATACTTATCTTTATCTATATGGAGATATGGATATGGTGGAAAAATTAAAATGGATTGACCAGGAGTATCTAAGTCAGTTTGAACGAATTGAGATTGATTCAGAAATCAAAAAACAAAAACCATTTGAAGCAAGAAAAGAGATTCGTAAAAAGTATTCAATCACAGAGGCGGAGAGTCTTTCTGACAACACCTATTTTGCATATAACACAGTCATTGAAAACAGTCTGGATACAGAACTTTATATCGCGTTTCAAATACTGGATTATGCAATTTGTTCTGCACCAGGAGCACCATTAAAGCAGGCCTTGATCCAAAAAGGGATTGGAAAAGACGTTTACAGTTCTTATGAAAATGGTATCTTACAGCCTTATTTTTCTATCGTGGCCAAGGGTGCCAATGACTCCGACTGGGACTCTTTTGTAGGAACAATTGAAGAAACATTACAAAGTCTTGTGAAAAATGGAATCGACAAAAAGGCGTTAATGGCAGGAGAGAATTTCTATGAGTTTCGGTATAGAGAAGCAGATTTCGGTTCTTATCCAAAAGGACTCATGTATGGACTACAGGCTTTGGACAGCTGGCTGTATGACGAGAGACATCCATTTATACATATAGAAGCAACAGAAACATTTGCCAGAATGAAAGAAAAAATTCAGACTGGATATTTTGAAACCTTAGTGGAGAAGTATTTGCTTTTAAATCAGCATAAATCAATTATTATGGTTTCTCCTGAGAAGAATCTTGCGGCACAAAAGGAAAAAGAACTGCAAGATAAATTAAATCAATATAAAACATCACTGAGCAAGACTGAAATTGCTGGGATTATTGAACAGACCCAAAGCCTGATTGCGTACCAGGAGGAACCAACATCGGATGAGATTTTACGTATGATTCCTTTATTAGAACGAGAAGATATTGAAAAAGAGGCAGCACCATATCAGAATCGTGAAACTTTTATAGAAGAAACGCTGGTTTTGCGTCATGACATACATACAAATGGTATTGGATATTTAAGACTCCTGTTTGATATGAGAAAGATTGACAGGGAATTGTTGCCGTATGTAGGGCTTTTGAAAAGCGTACTTGGCTATGTAGACACGCAAAACTATAAATATGGTGATTTATTCAATGAAATCAATATCTATACAGGTGGAATTGGAACACAGGCAGTTACATATGTAAATTCCAAAGATTTGTCGCAGTATCGCTTTCTGTTTGAATTTAAAATCAGTGTTTTGTTTGAGAATAGGAACAAGGCATTTGAATTATTGGAAGAGATTCTTTTTACATCAAAATTAGAAGATGAAGGCAGACTTGCAGAAATTGTATCCGAACAAAAATCAAGACTTCAGGCAGATATGACGTCAGCAGGCCATTCTATTGCTGCGATGCATGCAATGGCTTATTTTTCTGAAACAGCATCAATTGCAGAAGAATTAAAAGGAATTCCATATTATCGGTTATTAGAAAAGATAGAATCTGATTTTGCAGGGCAGAAAGAACAATTAATAGAAAGCCTTCGCAGACTGATGAAACTGATTTTCAGACCAGAAAATTTAATGGTGGACTTTACCGCAGATCAGGAACAAGAAGAGGGAATGAAGGAATTGATTCTTCATTTAAAAAACAGGCTTAACCGGGAGTTTGTTCCAAGCAATCCATTTAAAATTGATCTTGAGATGAAAAATGAAGGATTTACCAACTCTTCGAAGGTACTGTATGTCTGCAGAGCGGGTAATTTTAAAAGTCATAACCTGGATTATGTAGGGTCACTTCGTGTATTGCGTGTTATTATGGGGTATGATTACCTTTGGAATCAAGTGAGGGTGAAAGGTGGCGCGTACGGCTGTATGAGTAATTTTTCAAAAACGGGAGATTGTTATTTTGTTTCCTATCGCGACCCAAATCTGGAAAAGACAATTCAGACGTATGAAAGTGCAACAACGTATTTAGAAAATTTTGAAGCAGACGAACGTACTATGACAAAATATATCATCGGAACAATCAGTGACTTGGATATTCCCCTTAACCCTTCTGCAAAAGGAAGTCGTTCTTTGTCTGCTTATTTATCAAACGTGGAATTTGAAGAGATTCAGCAAGAACGGGATGAAATACTACGAACTGATGCAGAGAATATAAGGGGATTAGCAGAGTATGTCCGTGCATTTATGGAAACGGGTGCAATCTGTGTTGTGGGGAATGAAGAAAAAATAAGGGAAAGCAGTCATCTTTTTGCGAAAACAGAATCCTTGTTTCATTAATGGCACAAGAGTGAATTTAACTTTGCCAGGTAGGTTTGGCAAACAAGAGTAGTTTAGAAGGGAGCATTTTATGATAAGGAGAAGAATAAATACGGAAATACGAACTGGTCGAAAATGGATTGTAATGGCAATCACTTTATTGGTTGCAAGCAGCCTGACAGCCTGTGGAAGCACTTCGGAATCCTATATAGAAGAAACATCAATGGAGGCAGCACCCGCATATGAAGGCGATGCGGCAGTCTATGATGAGATGGCAGT
>CANRNK010000162.1 GCA_947631985.1 uncultured Lachnospiraceae bacterium
AAAGGGTAGGCAAGGCAGTAGTAGTAGAAATTTTGATGTGTTAGGTAGAGAATTATTTACACCAGATGAAGTGCGAAAACTGGACAACAAAAAGTGCATTGTATTTATTCGAGGTTTTGATCCGATTATAGATGGTAAGTATATTCCCTTTTCACATCCAATGTTTCAACATACAGCGGATGGAAAAGGTAAAGCATATATTCATATTGCAAAAGAGAAAAGTTCTATTATTGGAAAACCATATGAAATCTTGTCAGTGAAAGCACTGGAGCATTTTAAAAAACGAAAAGCAAGCGGAGATAACGTATATATTGATATGTTGACTTATGATGAATTTATGCTTCTTGGTGAGGTGGAGATGAGCAAACGATTTACAAACCTTGATGAGAAGGAACAGAAGGACAAATTGAATCAGGAACTTGAAGCAGAGCTTGAATATGCAGAGGAAATGAATCAAAAAGTAAATGAAATGCGTCAGGTGAATAGAGCAAAGCTGAAGGAAGACACAATTACAAATCGTATGATTCATTGGCCTTATACTAAAGAGCAGAAAGATGAAGCTCGAAGGGCGATGGATGCGAAAATCTCACAAAGTAAGATACTAGAATATTTCTATCCAGAAACAAGTGTAGAGCAGATGGCTATAATCAGAGAATCATTAATCACGTAAAAATGTGAGCATTTGATGAAAGTGAGACGTGTCAGGGAAAACCTGACTTGATAAGATTACGGAGGAAACTCCGAGAATATAGATAACCTAAGTTGAACGGGTGGTTATTATTGCAAGCCAATAATAACTGCCTATTTTTTACGCGAGTAGCGATGAAAATGTCATGCTTGCATGAACATTTGAGGAGCACCGCGATAACTTGAGAAACTCATCAGTGTGTTTCTCGAGTTCGTTGAAAAGGAGATTTCAAAATGAAAGAAAGAGTAGTAAATCAAAACGCAAATAACAATGAGATGGAGGAAAAAGGAATGAGAGGATTATTTAAGAACGTAAAAAGAAAAGTAGTACCAGCAATGTCAGGTGCGGTGATGGCAGTCAGCCTAATGAGTACACAGTGTTTTGCAGCATCAGGAACATCAGCGGTTACGCAGCCACTTGATAATTTGAAGACATTAGTAATTGCAGTTATTGGTGCAGTTGGAGTTATCATCTTGGCAAAGAATGTAATGGAATTCGCACAGGCGTATCAGCAGCAGGATTCGTCTACTATGAACTCTGCACTGAAGGGTATTGTAGCAGGAGTCATGATGGCAGGTATTTCAACCGTATTAACTTTCTTAGGATTCTAAGAAAAAGCAGTGTTGGGGTGGCAACACCCCACAAACAGAAAGAAGAGGTGAGAAACAAGTATGGATATTTTTAAACTTGGAGACAAGATTCTTTCCTTGCTAGAAATGGTATTCGGATTTTGGAATAATCAAATATCTTTGGTATTTGCAATGCTCGGACAATCGCCAGTAGATTTTAAGGGTGGCGGTCCATGGGCAGTTATTGAAGGAATAGAGCCAATCTTTGTAGCGGTTGGGTCTTCCTTAGTGGTGTTATTTTTTGTTATTGGATTTTGCTCGGAGAGTGTGGATATCAAGGAAGAGATGAGATTTGAAGTCATTCTACGTATGCTAATCCGATTAGCACTGGCTGAATGGTTTGTGGCGAATAATGTGACAATTATGAAAGCATTTTTCACATCCATAGGAAACTTGGTAAATCTACTATCGTCAGGAACAAATACGACACTGACCATTGACAGCACACAAGCAGACATTATTAAGAATCTGGGATTTGGAGAAAGCCTTATTATGCTGATACTTGCAGCATTGTTATCCATTATTATCATCATTTGTGGATTCTTTATGATTTATACGGTTTATTTCAGGTTCTTAAGGTTATTGATTATCGTGCCTATGGGGTCAATTGCATTTTCAACAATGGGAGGAAATCGAACAGTCAACCATACTGTGGTGGCATATTGTAAATACTTTTTATCTGTCACATTTGAGGCGGTTACAATGGCACTTGCAATCATTGTATGTAGTGCATTTGTGAATGCGGGGCTTCCGTCATTTACAGGAAGTTATGCTGACTGGGCACAGACGTTAATCTATCTATGTGAAATGACATTTACTATTGCACTGACCGTAGGAAGTGTAAAGGGAGCGCAATCATTAACCAGTAAGGTATTTGGTCTGTAGAAAGGAAATATATATGGAAAAGATTTTAGAATATGAAACCCAGTGGGGAAGTAAAGAAGAGGTATTCTTTGATGTAAACAGCTACCAGAACAATGGCTGTATCTATATTGGATTAGTAATTAATGAAGAAGGATACCCAGAGCCATTCGGAGATATAACTGTCAACCTGAATGGAAAAGCACCGGATTATTGTGGATATATTGACCTTAATAATATGCCGGAGCTAGAGATGTTTATTGAAAAAAATGGAATTGGAGAATTTACGGGACTGACTCAGAAAAGTGGATTTTGTGAATATCCGTTATATCTGTTCAATCCAGAAAAGTTAAGGGAACTCTGTCCTGATGGAATGGCAGTATATGAAAAATCCATTGGAAAAGAAAAGTTGTCTGAAAAAGAAAAATGCAGATAGGAGATGATAACAGTGGTAATAGAAATAAACAAAGATATTGATCGCTATCAGGAATCAGTAGCACTAGGATTATCAGCAAAACAGCTGGTGTTTTCTGTTGCAAGTGTAGTCGTTGGTGGTGGTCTAGTTCTTCTTTTATATCGTTATATTGGGTTGACCGGTGCAGCTTATGTTGCAATTCCCTGTGTAGCACCAATCGCATTAGGTGGCTTTTATTCCTACAATGGAATGGACTTCTACGAATATATGAGAAGGAAATTCTATTTTATGTTTGGTAACAAGTCATTGACCTATGTTTCTACAGAAGGTGAGCCAGCTATAAAGGAATTTGAAATGGAGTTTGCCTTTGTAGAAAAAACGAAAGGAATAAAAGTCAAATGCAAAAATATAGGTAAGAAAAAAGAACTATTACAAGCAGACAATAAAGGAAGCAAGGAGGATTTTGACGCTATGAAAAAGAAAACAAAGAAAATGGCAATCGCTCTTATTGGAGTAATCATTGCAGCGATAGCAGGAATAGCAGCATATAAATATATGCATTAGAAACATGAGAATAAATTGAACTGACCTCTTAGGTTGGGACAATTCAGGCATCAGCCGGGATTGTTCCCGACTGGTGTGTAATTAAGCGAAAGAGAGGTAAAGAAATGGGATTATTAACAGATGGATTTAAGGAACTAAAGAAAGCTAGTGAACCGCTTTACAAGTCCCCAAAATCAATTCAGGAAACCATTGAAATTATGGCAGTAGCAGAGAATGGAATTTTTGAGGTGGCAAAGAACCGATATTCAAAATGTTACCGTTTTCAGGATATTAACTACACCACCACAAATGAGGACGAGCAGATTGATATTTTTGAACGCTACTGTAAGTTTTTGAATTCTTTGGACTGTAATTTCAAGATTACAATAAACAATAAGAATAAAAATATGGAAGAGCTGAAACAGTACGTTTTATTACAGTATATGAATGACGGCTATGATAACTTTCGTAAGGTATATAACGATATTATTGAAGCAAAGATTTTAGAAGGTAGACAGGGAATTGAACAGGAGCGATATCTGACACTCACGATTGAACGTAAGAACTTCGAGGAAGCCAAAGCACAGTTTGCCACATTAGAGGCAACACTTCGTAAGGCATTTAATGAGTTGGGGGCTGAGATTTTGCCGCTTAATGGTAATGAGAGATTAAAGAATCTTCATGATTTTTATCACCTTGGAAATGAGAACAGTTGGGACTATGATATCAAAGAGGCAAAGAAAGTAGGAAATGACTTCAAAAATGATTTGTGTAATGGCATGATTAAGTATTTTCCAGATAGCTTTGAGGATGAAAGCAAGTTCTGTAAGGCATTGTTCATTAAAAAATATCCAAGCAGCCTGTCAGACCGATTCTTAAATGAGATCACATCACTGCCAGTACACTCAATTGTCAGCATTGATGTGGTACCAGTGCCAAAGGATCTGACCACAAAGGTATTGCAGAAGAAGTATCTGGGTATTGAATCGGATATTATCAAACAGCAAAGAGTTCGTAATAAGAACAATGACTTCTCATCCGATATCTCTTATGCTAAGAGAACTGAGAAGAAGGAAATTGAAACAATTATGGATGATGTGCGTGAGAATGACCAGTGCCTGTATTATGTGGCAGTGACAATCATTCTTATGGCGGATTCAAAAAAAGAATTAGAGAGTATCAGTGAAACAATAGAAACAATTGGAAAGCGTAACAGCTGCACCATAGATGTGCATTATCTGAAACAAAGAGAGGCATTAAATACAGCATTGCCAATTGGAGTAAGGCAGGTAGAAACAATGAGAACCATGCTTACCCAGAGCCTTGCTGTATTGATGCCTTTTAATGTGCAGGAACTAAATGATACTGGTGGAAACTACTATGGTATCAATCAGGTATCGAAGAATATTAATATCGGAAATCGAAAGAGACTTATCAATGGTAATGGATTTGTATTTGGTGTCCCAGGTTCAGGAAAATCCTTCTTCTGTAAGATGGAAATGGGAAATGTATTCTTATCTGGAGACGATGAAATCATAGTTATTGATCCAATGAATGAATATTTTGATATTGCTGAAACCTACGGTGGAACTGTCGTAAATATGTCAACATATACCGATAATTATGTGAATCCGATGGAGATAGATGTATGGAACTTAGATCAAAATGATTCAAAAGGTTGGGTAAGAGAAAAAGGTGAATTTATGCTGGGTCTATGTGAACAGTGTATTGGAGATT
>CANRNK010000163.1 GCA_947631985.1 uncultured Lachnospiraceae bacterium
ACGCCACTTCAGGATGCGATTGCGGAGGTAACAAAAGAGCAGGAAAAAGAGACCATCTACGAAGTGGCATCAGGGGATACACTGTCACAAATCGCACAGATGAATGATCTTACGATGGATGAATTGATTGAAATGAATGAAGCAATTGAGAACCAGAATTCTACAATCCGGGTTGGAGATGAGATCATTGTTACAGTTCCGGAACCAGAGTTATCAGTAAATCGAACGGAAGAAGCTTATTATGAAGAAAGTTACGATGCACCTGTACAGTATATAGAGAATGATGAATGGTATACGACAGATATGGTTACATTGCAGGAGCCGTCTGCAGGGTTTAGAAAGGTTGTTGCTGATGTAACTTATAAAAATAAAAAAGAAATTTCTCGTGAAATAATCAAAGAAGAAGTTGTTATCGATTCGGTTCCTAAAATTGTGGAACGTGGAACTAAAATTCCGCCAACTTATATCAAACCGGTTTCGGGAGGAAGGCTATCGTCTGGATTTGGTGGCCGTAAAGCACCAACCCGTGGGGCATCTACTTACCACAAGGGTGTTGACTGGTCGCTTCCAATCGGAACGGCGGTTATGGCTTCATCCGCGGGTACTGTTGCAAAAGCAGGCTGGGGAAGTGGGTATGGCTATGTTGTGTATATTAATCATACGGATGGAAGACAGACCAGATATGGACATCTCAGTAAAGTGCTGGTAAAACAGGGCGAATTTGTTCAACAAGGTGAGAAAATTGCATTGAGTGGAAATACAGGACGAAGCACAGGGCCACATCTACACTTTGAAATTCTGATAGGTGGAAGTCAGGTAGATCCTTTAAAACAATTGAATTAGGGGAGAGAACAAGGTGGAAAACACCTTGTTTTGCGCGGTGTGCTTACTATTTGCATATTTTATGGAAGTAGTATATAATACCTAAGATGTAGAAGGTTTTATATGGAATAGAGATAAATCATATTCGTAATCAGAGGTAAGTTATGGAACAATACGCGATAAAAGGTGGTATTCCCTTAGTTGGTGAAGTGGAAATTGGTGGAGCGAAAAATGCAGCACTGGCAATTCTTGCAGCATCGGTAATGACGGATGAAACTGTTTTAATAGAAAATGTACCTGATGTCAGAGACGTTAAGGTATTACTGCAGGCAATGGAAAGCATTGGAGCAATTGTAAAAAAAGTTGACAGACATACTTATAAAATAAATGGGTCCCAGATTAATAACCTTACAATAGAAGATGACTACATAAAGAAAATCAGGGCATCGTACTATCTGTTGGGTGCATTGCTTGGAAAGTATAAGAAAGCTGCAGTTGCTCTTCCGGGAGGTTGTAATATCGGAAGCAGACCGATTGATCAGCATATTAAAGGGTTTAAGGGTCTTGGTGCCAGCGTTAAAATTGAGCATGGCTTAATTGTAACAAGTGCAGAAGAGTTGGTTGGAAATCATATCTATATGGATGTTGTTACGGTTGGTGGAACCATCAATGTTATGATGGCAGCAGTGATGGCAAAAGGCCAGACAACAATAGAGAATGCGGCAAAAGAACCACATGTAGTAGATTTGGCGAACTTCTTGAACAGCATGGGTGCAAATATCAAAGGTGCAGGAACTGATGTAATCAGAATCAAAGGGGTAGAAAAGCTTCACAAGACCGAATATGCGGTAATTCCGGATCAGATAGAAGCGGGAACCTTCATGATGGCAGCAGCAATTACCAAAGGGGATGTAACGATTAAAAATGTGATTCCAAAACATCTGGAATCAATCACCGCAAAGCTGATTGAGATTGGATGCGAAATAGAAGAGTCTGATGATGCGGTCAGAGTAGTCAGTTCGAAGCCATTGCAGCATACTCAGGTTAAGACTTTGCCATATCCTGGATTTCCGACGGATATGCAGCCTCAGATTTCCGTAGCACTTGCATTGTCTCAGGGGACAAGTATTGTAACGGAAAGTATTTTCGAAAACCGATTTAAATATGTGGATGAACTGACAAGAATGGGTGCTGACATTAAAGTAGAAGGCAACACGGCAATCATCACAGGAGTATCTGGTTATACAGGAGCCAGTGTTTCAGCTCCGGATCTTAGAGCGGGAGCCGCACTTGTGATTGCAGGACTTGCAGCAGAAGGCATTACAGTGGTTGATGATATTAAATATATTGAAAGAGGCTACGAAGATTTTCACATAAAACTAAAGAAACTGGGCGCACAGATTGAGAAGATTACGGCAGAAAAAGACTTTAGTAAATTTAGGTTCCAGGCTGTTTAAATTAAATTAAATCACATAAAACATCAAAAAAGCGTCCTGATGGACGCTTTTTTGATGTTTTATGTATTACTAAATGAAGTCCTGAATCAGGAGATCAGGTTTCGCAGAGAGATCGATATATTCGCTGCCGGATTTAATGACTGGCTTTGAGAGCATGTTTTTGTTGATATATACAATATCTCCTTCCACCCCGTTTGATAACAGTACCCGATTTTGAAGGTAAGTATTTACGACACATTCCAAAAAAGTAAGTACATATTTTGCGTCGTATTTCTGTATCCCTTCTGATTCGAATAGTGCGATGACTTTAAAAGGACATAATGGACCTCGGTAAACGCGCGCTGACGTCATGGCATCATATACATCGGCAATTGCCACCATCTTGGCATATTTTTCGATTTTGCTTCCATCGAGTCCGAGCGGATATCCGCTTCCGTCACAACGTTCATGATGCATCAAAGCTGCATTTTTAACACTATCCGGAACATTTTGATTACGGAGAATCTGGTACCCTTCCAAAGTGTGTTTTTTGATAGTTTCATATTCTTCATCCGATAGTTTTCCTGGCTTTTGAATAATCCCATCAGGAATCATAATTTTACCCACGTCGTGAACCAGGCCACAAAGCGTCGCAAGTCTTATTTCTTCTTCGGGGAAATGAAGCCACTTTGCAAACACATTACAAATTAGGGCGACATTTATACTATGTGAGTAGGTTAGATCATCATAGTGTCTCATGTTATGTAGCATATCAAAAACATTGACAGGACCTTCACTTGTGTCGAGTAGGGTTAGTGTAGAGTCAAGCAGGTCATCAATATTAATTGGACTTCCCTTTTTGGCAATGTCATCGAGAACTGTTTTGAAGTGGTTTACATTTTTTTCAAAATTAAATTTGAACTCCCGATAGGAAGAGGAGGCTTTAATTCGTTGGGAATAGGAAATTCCGGGATCGGTTTCAGGCATGCGAATGACAAGTTCATCTTCCACTTTGACACTGAGAATAGAATAAAATTCAAGCCTGGTAATTGCTTTATCGGATAAAACAATGCCCTTGGACAAGATTAGCTGATCGTTATAGGTGTAGACATCTTCGGCAATCTTCATTCCTGGGATGAGTTCTTTTACACTGAGTTTTTTCATTGAGAGTCCTTCTTATCTAAAAATTGTACAAATTTAAAAATGATATGAGTAAATTATAGTTTTATTTGTACACTATGTCAAATTTTTTATCCACTAGATGATTCATTTGTGTCGTTTCGTTGTTTGGAGAAGAAACTTATTTTTAGAATATCTTTCTACTTTCTTTAGAGAAAAGGAATTGACAGCAATGTTTGGTTCGTGTATTCTAGTCGTACGAACATTAATTCCATATTGTGAGTCTTCTGTTTGCAACTGTAATTGATCAGATATTTTCTTGAAAAATATTTTTGATAAAAGCTTTATTGCATAAAAACAGAAGAAATTTCTCTTATTCAGAGTGGTGGAGGTACAAAGGACCTGCGAAGCCACGGCAACCCCTATTAGGAAGGTGCCAACCTGAGCGAGTTATCGAACGATAAGAGGATTTAATGATCAAACCGTTGAATCCGCTTAAAGCGGATTTTTTTTATTCATTTTAAATTAGGAGGAAATTAAATGGAGAAATTACTTTTTACTTCAGAATCAGTAACCGAAGGACATCCGGACAAGATGTGCGATGCAATTTCTGACGCAGTTCTTGATGCGTTGATGGAACAGGATCCAATGAGCCGCGTTGCCTGCGAAACCTGTACAACAACAGGTCTTGTAATGGTAATGGGAGAGATTACAACCAATGCATATGTGGATATTCAAAAAATCGTAAGAGATACGGTAGCTGAAATTGGATACACAAAATCTGATTATGGATTTGATGCCAAGACATGCGGTGTTATGGTAACGTTGGATGAACAGTCAACTGATATTGCGATGGGAGTAGACAAAGCACTTGAAGCAAAAGAACATACAATGACAGAGGAGCAGATTGATGCAATTGGTGCCGGTGACCAAGGAATGATGTTTGGCTATGCAACAAATGAGACGGAAGACTTTATGCCTTATCCAATTTCGCTTGCACATAAGCTTGCAAGAAAACTAACACAGGTTCGAAAAGAAGGAACCCTTACTTATTTAAGACCAGATGGTAAGACACAGGTGTCAGTAGAGTATGATGAAAGTGGTAAGCCAAAAAGACTCGAAGCAGTTGTATTATCGACACAACATGATCCTGATGTCACACAGGAACAAATTCATGCAGACATCAAAAAATACGTATTCGATCCAATTCTTCCGGCAAAGTTAGTGGATGAGAGAACAAAATTCTTCATTAATCCAACGGGAAGATTTGTAATTGGTGGTCCTCATGGAGATAGCGGACTTACAGGTAGAAAGATTATTGTAGATACTTACGGTGGTTATGCAAGACATGGCGGTGGTGCATTTTCAGGAAAAGACTGCACGAAAGTTGACAGATCTGCTGCCTATGCAGCAAGATATGTTGCAAAAAACATTGTTGCAGCAGGGATTGCTGAAAAATG
>CANRNK010000164.1 GCA_947631985.1 uncultured Lachnospiraceae bacterium
AGCTCATATCTGAATGCCAGTAATCAAGTGTTAAAAATGGACCTTTCACACCGCGAAATGCCTCGATATCATCCTCCATCAATTCCGCGCCCATCAGTACAATTGCTGCCGATGTATCATTGATGAGCCATTTCACCTGCTCTTCATAGTCAGGCAGGCGTCTGTCAAGATAACAAAGTACCATTTCATATCCCGATTCTCTGCACTCCTGCTCGAATCCATCTATCATCAGGGAAAAAAAAGGAGTGTCCTCTGTAATCATTCCATTTCTCTTGTACATCACAAACTTAATTCTCGTGATGCTGGCCTCATTGATGTATCCCAGTTCTTTTGCTGCTTTGAAGATTTCCATGGAAGTTTCTTTATTCACTCCCTTTTTATGGTTCAAAGCATTTGATATTGTCGCAGGAGAAAATCCTGTTTGCTCACTAATTTTCTTAATACTAACTTTCACATGTATTCTCCCGTCTGCTATCTAAATATTATTATAAATTATTTATACTTTTATTCAAGTTTTATTTATATATATTTAACATTTTTAGTAGATATAGTCAATTTCATTGGTTGTTTTTTATGATATATTCACTAACATTCTTTATTATACGTCAATATTAACAATTCGCAGTATAAATGTTTATGTAAATGTTTATATGAATTTTTATATATATTTGCACAAAAAAAGAACCACTCACTTTTCAGTTGTGATTCTTTCTCTCATTTATCGTTGTAATGAAACCTGCACGCCAAAATAAAAACGTGATTATCATCAATTTTATAAACTAAACGTTCTTTATCATTAATTCTTCTACTCCAAAAACCTGCCAGATTTCCAGTTAAGGCTTCCGGTTTTCCCAGCCCATCATTGCCATTTCTTCCGATATCTTCTATCAATGTATTTATCTTCTTCAGTGTTTTCTTATCCTCTGTCTGCCAATACAGATAATCCTTCCACCCATTTTCCGTAAATACATTATTCATCTTCACTTACCACAGTTAATTTTTTCGCAAAACTTTTTCCATTTTCAAGTTGCTTCTTTGATTCCATTAGCCAATCATAGTTGCTTTTGTTTCCCATGATATATATATTTTCAAGCATATTATTATAGGTCTCTTCAGATAACATCACAATATTTCTGTTCTCTTTTCTGGTAACAATCATCGTTTCATAATCGTCTGTGACTTGATCCATATAGGCCTTCATATTTTCTCTTAAAGTCGAGTAGTTTACTGCAAGCATAATGTACCTCCATTCCTAGCTCCCATTTGTGATCTTGGGTCGCCTACCAATCAAGGGAGGTGAATTCTAGTTATTCAACCTTATTCCCTATATTGATTATAACGTACAATATATCGTACGTCAACTATTTTAAAATTTACTTTATCTCACGCACACTGTCTCTTTCCACAAAACTGGTACAGATCTGAATCTTCAATTTTGCGCTCGTTGGCTTACGAATCAATTCAATGATTCTCCTTGCTGCGGCCTGTCCCATCTCATGCTTGGGTACCCGGATTGTCGTCAGCCTCGGTGAGGTAATCTCCGAAAAAGGAATATCGTCAAATCCGACTACCGATACCTCCTGTGGAATCCTGATTCCCGCTTCCTGCATTGCCTTCATCGCACCGAGTGCAATCATATCATTATCCGCAAAAAATGCGGTCGGAAGCTTTGGTTTCTTTTGCAAATATGCAACCATATCACGGTACGCATCATTCATACTCGTACCAAGTGTAATGGTATATTCCGGATTCACCTTATGCCCATGTTTATTCATGGCAGTCACATACCCTACATGCCTCGATCGAAACGCCTTGATTCGATAGTTCCCTCGTAAATAGCCAATCTCAGTATGCCCTTTGGAAATCAGATAAAGAATTGCCATTCTTGCAGAATCCGCATTGTTAATCAACACCCCATCAAACTCCATATTCGAATTCCAATAATCAAATAATAAAAAAGGGCACTTCGCTCCCTTGAATAATTCTACCTCTTCGTCCATCAATTCTGTGCCAAGCAATACAACTGCAGCACTCGTATCATTGATTAGCCATTTTATCTGGTCTTCATAATCATGTGCCCTGCTGTCCAGGTTGCAAATGACCATTTCAAATCCGTTCAGCCCACATTCTTTCTCAAACCCATCAATTAGAAGTGAGAAAAATGGTGTCTCCTCCAGAATCGAGCCATTCTTTTTATACATCACGAATTTTATCTTTGAAATCTTCTCTTCGTCAAGGTATCCTAGTTCCTTCGCGACCCTGAAAACCTCAGCCGCCGTTTCCCGGTTCACCCCTTTTTTATGATTCAGAGCATTCGATATTGTTGCTGGAGAGAATCCTGTCTGTTCACTAATCTGCTTGATACTAACCTTCATGTCCCTATCCTCACTTGAATGAATTCATTGCAATAAAATAGTATCATATATTTTAGCAAATAACTATCTTTCCATCTCAAATATTAGGATTCAGGATTACCGTAATTGCCGTGATACCCGCACCAATTGCAATCAAAAAATCCGAGACATTAAAAATAATCGAATTCAACCTCTTAAAAGGCGTCTGAAAGCTCACATAATCAACTACATAATTTCTCTTTAACCGATCATACGTATTACTAAAAGCACCACCCAGTAAAAGCGAAAGCCCCAGCTTCATCGCATGGTTTCCTTTCATTGTTAACGAAAGCAGGAACACCACAGCCATACCTATCGTAAATAAGACCGAAACAAGGGCAACCAGCTTCTGTCTTTTATGTCCAAGATTCAGACATGCTCCTGTATTATGGTATTTGCTTATTATAACTTTCCCGCCAGCGTACTTTTCCTGCTTCGTAAAATCTTTCGTTTTCTCAATATAATTCTTCAGTTTATACTCACCCAAAAAAATGCCTGCAATCATCGCTAAATATCCCATTTGTATCCTCCTATCCTGCTCCTATTATAAAGTATTTCAGATAAAACATCTGTGAAAAAGCCCTTAAAAATCTATGAAATCCTTGCCATTCCCCCATTTTCAAGCTATCATTATCCTAGACAAAGGAGGCATTACCATGCAGCAAAATGAGATCGAAACTATCCAGTCCAGACTTGAATTCTGGGATAAATTAACTTCAAAGCAACAAGATACCTTGCTTCAGGCCGCTAACCTCGTACATTACGAAAGGGGCACCTCACTTCACAACAGTGAGAGTAACTGCCTCGGTGTGATTCTAATCAAAAAAGGTACCCTTCGCGCATATATGCTCTCTGAAGAAGGCCGTGAAATCACCCTTTATAGGCTTGATGCCGGCGACGTCTGCATTATGTCTGCATCCTGTGTTCTAAATGATATCACCTTCGATGTTCATCTCGATGCCGATGCCGATACCGACGCTATTTTGCTTAGTTCCCATGTATTTTCCAAGATTGCACAGGAAAATGTCTATGCCGAACTATTTTCTTACAAGGTCACTACGGAACGTTTTTCAGATGTCATGTGGGCAATGCAACAGATCCTGTTTATCAGCTTTGATAAAAGATTAGCCACTTTTTTATTAGACGAATCAATTCGGACAAGCTCTGAGACACTCAGTCTGACACACGAACAGATTGCACGCTATATGGGAAGTGCACGTGAGGTCGTTACCAGAATGCTCAAATATTTTTCCCAGGAAGGCCTGGTAGCCCTTTCCAGAGGCGGTATCACCATTCTGGATAACAAAAGACTTCGAGCCCTGACTAAATAAGACTGGCACATTCTTTACAATATCCATAAAGATACAGTTTATGCCCCGTAATGGCAAATTCTGTATCTTTTTCTAATTTCTTTTCGTATTCGTGTAACGGACAATGCGCGATTGCAATCATCTTCTTACAGCTCAGACAGATCAGATAATGTCTGTGCCCAATTCCGCTATACTCATACATCTTTTTCTCTTCCATCAGATCAAGCTTCGTCACCAGTCCCGCTTCTTCAAGAGACTCCAAGGTTCGGTAAACCGTTGATAAGTTTGACTTACAATCCTTCTCTTTCATCGCAAGGAATAAGCTTTCGGCCGCCAGTGGATTTGCAGACTCCTTAAGGCATTCCAGAATTACCCGTCTCGCCTTTGTTACCTTCAGTCCATTTTCTTTTAATTCCAGTTCAAATAGTTCACAATTCACCCTTGTTTCCTCTGTTCTTCCCGTTTTCGCCTCTCGGCAACCCCTTTTAAAAAGGAAGCCCAAAAACAAAATACAACTGACACAATCACGATACTTGCACCCGATGCGATATTGAGAGAGTAGGAAATCGCAAGACCGGAAAGACTGAAAAAGATTCCAAACCCAATTGCCAGAAGCATACGACTCTTCAGATTTTTCGAAAAAAGTCCTGCCGTTGCAGCCGGTGCAGTCAGGAGCGCCAATACCAGAATGATCCCCGCCACACGAATCAGCACAACGATTGTAAGTGCCACTAAAACCAACAGCACATATTCCATCATCGCAGATTTGATTCCAATGATCCCCGAGAACTCATCATCAAATAAATAAACCTTCCAAAGCTGAAAAAAGATTGTCACAATCGCTACCACAATCACGCTTAAGACCACCATAAGATAAAGATCAGCCCTGGTCACTGACAAAATGTTTCCAAACAAATAAGAATTCATATCCGGAGGATATCCTGGCATCATCGCAATAAAGACAATTCCAAGTGCCATTCCAAGAGACCAGAACAATCCAATCAGTACATCCGACTGAACACTCCCTTTTCTCTTCACATACCCAATCCCAAAGGCAGAAGCCACCGCAAATAAAAAGGCGCCAATCATCGGCTCAATTCCTAGTAAGTATCCAAGTCCAACACCACCATAT
>CANRNK010000165.1 GCA_947631985.1 uncultured Lachnospiraceae bacterium
TTGTCAAAACTGCGACCTACAATTGCCTTTCCGCATCTTCCTGAAAACACAAAAACAATTGATGAAATTCTGGAACCTGTCAAAATTGATCAGGTTGTGATTGGCTCTTGCACCAATGGTAGAATTGACGATTTGAGAGTTGCGGCGCAGGTATTAGATGGAAAATCTGTTGCACGCGGAATACGCTGTATCATTATTCCGGCAACGCAGGCAATCTATCTGCAGGCAATGGAAGAAGGTTTGTTAAAAATATTTATTCAGGCAGGAGCTGTTGTTAGCACCCCAACCTGTGGCCCTTGTCTTGGCGGACACATGGGAATTCTGGCGGAAGACGAACGATGTGTCTCAACGACCAATCGTAATTTTGTTGGACGAATGGGACACGTGAAGTCTGAGGTCTATCTCGCAAGCCCAGCAATTGCTGCCGCAAGTGCAATCACAGGACAGATTTCCAGTCCTGAACAATTATAATGGAAAGGTATGGTTATTAATATGAAAGCAAGTGGTTCGGTTTTTAAATATGGTGATAATGTAGATACCGATGTCATAATTCCAGCAAGATATCTGAACTCTTCAGACCCTGCTGAACTAGCACTTTATTGCATGGAAGATATTGATAAAGAGTTTGTTAAAAAAGTCAGAAAAGGAGATATGATTGTTGCAAATAAAAATTTTGGTTGTGGTTCCTCGCGCGAACATGCGCCAATTGCAATCAAAGCTTCAGGAATCAGCTGTGTAATCGCCGAAACCTTTGCAAGGATTTTTTATCGCAATGCAATTAATATTGGACTCCCTATTATTGAATGTCCAGAGGCGTCAAGAGGAATTGAAAACGGGGATGAAGTTGAAGTTGATTTTGATTCAGGAATTATTACAAACAAGACAAAAGGAACTTCGTTTCAAGGTCAGCCTTTTCCAGCATTCATGCAAAAAATTATTGCTTCTGAAGGTTTGATTTCTTATATCAACAACAAATAACGAAACAAGCAAGATGAATTGAAGTGCTAATTCACCTTTCATGAAAAAGTACCATTCATCAACTCTGAGTCTCAACTCTGATTTGATGAATGGTTTTTTCTATTCGCATTTCATTTTTTGTGTTTTTGAACAACGGTTTATATGGTAAAATAAAATAGACATCTAAACGGGCTATTATCTAGATGCAATGATTTTCAAAAAAAAGGCAACATAAAGACGGGTATCTTATGCTTAAACTACTAAACTATTTAAAGCTCTATAAAATCGAATCCATTCTCGGTCCCCTTTTCAAGCTGATTGAGGCTTGTTTTGAATTGGCAATTCCGCTTGTTATGGCAAACATGATTGAACTGGGAATCTACAAACAGAATCTGGAGTATATTATCAGACAGGGTTTCCTTATGCTGACACTTGGATTCCTGGGATTACTCTTTTCTATCACAGCACAATTCTTTTCGGCGAAAGCTGCCATTGGTATGGCAACCAGAATTCGAGAAGATTTATTTGCACATATTATGAGGTTTTCATTTAAAACACAAGACAAAAATGAACCAGCAACCTTAATCACAAGGCTTACGCAAGATGTTAATCAGGTGCAAAACTGTGTCAATATGTGTCTAAGACTATTGCTTCGGTCTCCATTTATTGTGTTTGGTGCAATGCTGATGGCATTTTATGTTGATGCAAATAATGCAATTATTTTTGCAATTATCATTCCACTTTTATTTGTAATTGTGCTTGGGATTATCTTTCTTACCATTCCATTTCATGCAAAAGTACAAAAAGAAACAGACAACCTAATTTTGAAAGTACATGAAAACATTACAGGAATTCGTGTTGTAAGAGCGTTTGCAAGACAGATGCAGGAGCGAGCCGAGTTTAAAAAGACCAATGAAGAACTTTCAATCCAGCAGATTACAGCTGGTAAAGTAGTTGCATTTATGAACCCTATCACCTATTGCTTAATTAATATAGGTCTTATTATTATTCTATATCAGGGTGCTTTGAAAATAGAACTTGGATTCATGACACAGGGTGCTTTGGTGGCGTTAATCAACTATATGTCACAGATTCTGGTTGAGTTGATTAAAATGGCGAGTCTGATTATTTACATTGCAAAAGCAATCTCTAGTGCTGACCGTATCGAATCCATCTTTTGTATTGATCCTGATTCAGGTTCTGCAAATGTGCAACATACGGAATTAGATGTTTTAGAACGTGGTGCCACTGTCAATATGAATTCCATTTTATTAGATCAGGTTTCCTTTTGTTATCCGGGCGAGAAGAAAAAAACATTGGATTCCATCTCTTTTTCAGCAGTGAAAGGAGAGATGATTGGCATCGCTGGTAGCATGGGTATGGGCAAAACAACCTTATTACACTTGATTGCAGGATTTTATTCTCCGACGGGTGGAAACATTACAATTTTAGATGATTCTAATCATCCGATTTTAGAAGTTGATTTACAAAAGAACACCGCTTTTGTTTTTCAGGAGACAGCACTATTTGAAGGTACCATACGTGAAAATTTGAATTTTGGGAAGCAAACGATTCCAGAAGATAAGTTGCTTCGTGCTTTGGAACTTTCTGTTGCGAATGAGTTTGTTGAAAAAATGCCTGATGGAATCATAAGTCACTTGTCCAAAATGGGGAAGAATTTATCAGGTGGACAAAAGCAACGCCTTGCGATCGCACGTGCACTGGTAAAAGATTCGCCAATTTACATCCTGGATGATAGTTTTAGTGCACTTGATTACATAACGGAATTGAAAGTGCGCAGAAATCTAAAAGAAATTGCAAAAGATAAGATAATTTTTGTCGCGTCGCAAAGAATTAGCTCTCTTATGGAAATGGATAAGATTTTAGTATTAGAGCAGGGAAAATGTGTTGGGTTTGACCATCATGACAAGTTGCTTTTGCAATGTCAGACTTATCGTGAACTTTGCCAGTATCAGGGAGTTCAAGAAGAGGTAAATCAAAAAGCATGAATCTAAAAAAGAAATCAAAGATTAATTCAAAAAAATTAGAACTTTACTTGTTTATTGGAAGTTATTTAAAAAATCACATACTCTTGTTATTTTTATCGTTTTTCTTTGCGGTACTGATTGTGGGCTTTTCGTTATACTTACCAATCTTAATCGGGCGTGCAATTGATAGTATGATTCATACTCCTGGAATTACTGGAATTTTGCCCCTTCTGATTCGTATTTTATCCATTACGATACTTACTTCCTGCTTGCAGTATTTTTCTGGATACTTTAATCATAAATTAAGTTACCTTACAGCCAGGGATATGAGAGAAGATGCATTTGATCAATTACAGGTTCTTTCAATCCGGTATACAGACAAGACTTCAACCGGAGATCTTCTTAACCGTCTGACCTCTGATATTGAACAAATCAGCGATGGATTACTGCTAGGATTTTCTCAGTTTTTTACAAGTATCGTAACAATTATAGGGACTTTCATTTTTATGTTGTTTTTAAGTCCATTTATTACTTTCCTTGTTGTTTTACTGACGCCTCTCTCTTTATTTATTGCTTCTTTTATTGCGAAGAGGAGTTTTAAATTGTTTCGCAAACAGGCATCCATCAAAGGGAAACTTACAAACTGTGTGGAAGAATCCATGTATGGATTAAAAACAATACAGGCGTATGAGAATCAGGAAAAGTGGATGGCGGAATTAAAACACTGGAATGAATCTTTGCAAAAGACCAGTCAAAGTGTTACTTTTATTTCATCTCTTTCAAATCCTGCGACAAGGTTTGTGAATGGACTAATCTATACTGTTGTAGCTGTAGGTGGAGCCTATTTTGTATTACAGGGAATGATTACCGTTGGAAGCCTGACTGCGTTTCTAAGCTATGCAAGTCAATATACAAAACCTTTTAATGAAATTACAAGCGTTTTTACAGAATTACAAAATGCACTCTCGAGTACCAAAAGAGTATATGAGTTACTTGAAACAGACGAGCTAGAAGAAATTGACGGAATAAAAGGAATAGACGGAATAGACGGAATAGAAAAAGCAGAAGAAGACTCCCTCTATGAAAACACATTGAATCGTAAGGGTGAAGTAATGTTTGACAATGTTTCCTTTTCCTATACCAAAGAGGTTACATTAATAAAAGACTTAAATTTATTGGTCAAAAAAGGTCAAAGTGTTGCAATTGTAGGTCCGACTGGTGCAGGAAAAAGCACCTTGATTAATCTACTAATGAGATTTTATGACTGTGATCAGGGGAGGATTCTACTGGATGGACACGATACCATCCTATTTAACAGAACAACCATTAGAAGACAGTATGGAATGGTATTACAGGACACCTGGTTAAAATCCGGAACGATTTTTGAAAATATTGCCTATGGAAAAACAGATGCAACCATCGAAGAAGTAATGCTTGCGGCAAAAAGAGCCAGGGCAGATCAATTTATTGAGAAACTTCCGTCTGGCTACGAGACTATGATTTCTGAAAGAGCAGGGAATTTATCTTCAGGGCAAAAACAACTTTTGTGTATTGCAAGGGTTATGCTTGGGAATCCACCAATGTTGATTTTAGATGAGGCAACTTCATCCATTGATGCCAGAACGGAAATTCTTGTTCAAAAAAATTTTATTGAAATGATGGAAGGACATACCAGCTTTGTTGTAGCACATAGGCTTTCCACAATTAGGCATGCCGATGTAATTCTGGTTATGAAAGACGGAAAAGTTGTTGAACAGGGAAATCACGAAGAGTTAATTCTGGCACATGGCTTTTATCATCAGTTATACCAGGCGCAATATCAATCATGATAGGAAAAGGATAGG
>CANRNK010000166.1 GCA_947631985.1 uncultured Lachnospiraceae bacterium
TCGTTCAGCTGCCGCTGTTACGTTTCCAAGCATTGCTACATGGTAAAAAACCTTGTAATATTCTAGATTTGTAATCATTTTTCTTCCTCTTTGATTCGTTTTAAAACTTCAGATTCATCCCTCTTAGGCATTATCATATCGAGAAAAAAATGGTTTCTCCACCTCTCTTTTACTCCTTTACGAAAAAAGACCTGAGTTCTTCTCTTTTTCTAATTCCGAACTTCTCATTAATCGAGTGTGCTCTATTCTTGATATGTTGATAGGACAATCCCATATGCTCGGAAATCTGTTGGTTCGACCTGCCAGAGACAATCAGCTGGGCGATTGCCATTTCCTGCTCCGTCAACATCTTCTTGGCGTCATTTACTTTTTCCGGATCAAATTCCAGCATATCCTTTCCCTGTTTTAAAATGGAAAGCTCCTGTGTTTTCTCATGCGCTGAAAGATGCTTTTCTATTCGCAGTAAGAGAATCTCCTTAACAAAGGGCTTCGTCACATAATCTACTGCCCCTAGTTCTAATCCTTTAATCTCTGCATTGCTGCCGTCCATTGAAGTCAGGAAAATAATCGGAATTTCAGCACATCCTTCTATCTGTTTAATCAACCCAATTGCTTCAAACCCATCTATCTGGGGCATACTAATATCCATAAGTATCAAATCCGGCTTTTCTTTCTTTGCTAAAAGCTTCATCCCACTTTCTGCCGACTTTACCAAGGATACCTCATAAAGCGACCGGAGAATCTCGCCTGCCTGATTCAGCTGTAGCTTGTCATCATCAATCATTAGAATTTTTTTCTTGTCACTCATATACTCCCCCCCGTAATATATCTTCTGCCTCTTCATACTCTATTTCTTCCAACAAACTTGATATTTTCAAAAACTCTTGCTGCTGCTTCTCCGAGAGAGAATAAGACATGATTTCTCTGACTAGATGAACTGCCTCTACCGCCTTACTATCTCCGATACACTGTGCAAGTTCGTCGGTTAGAAGCAAGAGTCTCTTGCGGTCATATCCTTTCTTCGAAGCAACTTCTTCCTGCATCTGCCTGGAGGAGACAAGTATGAACTCCCTCAATCCATCTCTGGCTCTCTCCCACTCCATTAGAAGATGGGGTAGTGTTGTCTTAACATAAAGCTTATCATTCCGATAGCATCTTTGCTCCATACGACGGGCTGTATAATATAAATCCACTGCCCCAATACTCTTCGCATTTCCTTTGAGTGCATGAATCTTGGATGCAATCGTGGTAATATCACCTGTTTTGAAAATCTGGTCAAGTTCTTTTCTGCTGGATTCATAAAAATTAACAAATAGTTCTGCCTGTTTGCGATACTGGGTAATATCTCCATTCACATAATACAATCCTTCTGCAAGCGAAATATCTGCATGATTTAGTGCATCACTATATGCTTCCATCTCTTGTGCATCAAGCGTATCCTCTAAGAACTGATTCTGCTGCTGAATGACCAGTTTTTCCGGTAGAAGTCCCTTGATCATTGATTCTAACTCTTCCCAGAGGACGGGCTTAGCCAGGTACCCATCAAACCCTTCTGCCAAAAACATCTGTCTTGCTCCTCCAACTGCATTGGCAGTCAAGGCAATAATTGGTGCCTGAACGCTTCTATTTGATTTTAATTCTTTCATTGCATGCAATGTTTCAATTCCATTCATTTCAGGCATCATATAGTCTAAAAAGACAATATGATACAACTCTTTTTGAACTAGTTTAATTGCTTCTATTCCACTTTCTGCTACATCTACCTGCACAGCAGTCCGATTCAGCAGACATTTCATTGCCATTCGGTTCATTGCATTGTCATCCACAATCAGAATCCTTGCCTCTGGTGCTACAAAGGTCTGTTGGTTTAGGCGCCGTTCTTTGACATAATCCGCCCGTTGAATTTCGAAATTACCAATCTCTTCATGGGAACGGATTTCCTGTGGGATTTTCACCGTAAAGGTAGAGCCTTTTCCCTTCACGCTCTCCACTTCTATGGTACCATTCATCATCTCAGTAAAGCGTTTTGCAATCGCAAGTCCGAGTCCTGTCCCCTCTATATTCGATACCTTCTCAATTCCTGCTCTGGAAAACACATCAAATACATACGCCACGTGGTCCTCACTGATTCCAATTCCTGTATCCGCAACTGACAGCATCAGATTGATCAGATTTCCCTTGGTTCGTTCAAAAGAAGCCTTGAATGTAATACTTCCTTTATTGGTATATTTGGTCGCATTCACAATCAGATTCATCACAATCTGTCTTAGATGCTGACTATCTCCATACAGTTTTTTAGGAAGCGATGGGTCGACTTCTGTTAAGAATAGTAAATGCCGATCCTCGGATCTGACACTTCCAATCGCTGTCAACTCCTTTAGCAGATCAGTTAGTTCATACTCATCTGGCATAATCTCCGCCTGCCCTACTTCTATTTTGGAAATATCGAATACATTGTTAATAATTGAAATCAGTATCTCCCCCGCGGTTTTAATTCTCTGGGAATAATCCTCTATCTGTTCGTTCTTACTCTCTCGTAATATCATTTCATTCATACTCGTAATGACATTTAATGGTGTCCTGATCTCATGACTCATATTAGCAAGGAAATTAGACTTCTCTCTGTTAGCCCGGATGGCCTCAATCTTTTCTTCCTGCTCCTGCTCAATTGCCTCACTTATCATCTGCGGATTTTGCAGGTTCAGCTGCATTATAATCAAGGATAAGACAACTGTTGCACCCGAAATCATCAGCTCCTTGTTCACGAATAATAGAATCAAATAAGAACCGATGGATAACATTGCATACATCAAGGCGGATAATTTCAAAGAAATCATTATTTCATTCCAACGATAAACTATCAGTAGACTAATCACTACCGAATATGCAACTGCTGTCATGATAATCAAAGTCCATCCGCTATTTAACTGATATTCTCCCTCCACTGTAAGCTCGAACACATAATGTGTAAGAGGATTTGACATGATAATCACTTCTAAAATTAAAACTGGAATCATCAAATAATTCCGAAATTTTTCATACGCATTCTTTCCACGAATATTCAAAATAACATATACCAGAAAATAAAAAGGCAACATCGCAAAACATGCAAAAAAGAGCTGGGTTACTACATACTCCAGAAAAACATTATGTGTATTCATTCCCCGAAGCATCACAGAAATACTCTCCGCAATACACATTACCAAAGCCAAGATAATCATTCTCTGAAATAGCTGTATAGATTCTTTGTTTTTGGAAACAATAAAATAATTATACAGAATCAGAACTGTTAATATCAGGATAGAAAACAGATTATAATCAATACTAAACATTGTCTTATGCTCCCCTGCATGATTGGGTTTGATTTTCAAACTACAATCCTTATAAACTATGAATATTATACTCTATCACAATTCATAGGTCAAAAGAAAAGCGACTCTCTGTGAAGAGAACCGCCTTATTCTTTGTTGTTATTTTTAAAAACAAATACATATGTTCCTGCTCCAGCCATAATAATTCCCAACGTAATAATTGCTATCTGAGTTGTATATATCATTTTGTTTTGATCAAAGGTTTTTGCCTCCGCAACTGGCTCATCTTCAATCGTAACCTCAGACTCACTTTGCTCATCAGGAGCTGTCTCATGAACACCTTCCTGTATTGTTGCATACGTAAAAGCTGAAGGAAAAGCAAATCCGATATAAAACGCTGATAAAACAATCATAAGTAGTAGCTTTTTATTTTTCATTCTTTTCACGATTGTCCCTCTCGTATTATTTGTTCATACTTCATGGATTTCCTCTTTTCATTCTCTCCATATCTTTTTCTTATAACAGGGTGAGTCTGTTTAAACCCACCCTGCATTTATTCATTTAAAGCTACTTGACTTTACTTATTCTCCAACAACTTTTCTGCTTTTGTAGTAGCGATATCCTGCAAAGCTTCCACCACTTACTACTGCGATCAGAATCAAAATCCACCACCAAGCAAATCCATCCTCTTGCATTGTAGATGCAAGTGCTGTCTCTTCGTCTGCAATTTCGGTTGTATCTGTGTCAACGCTAGCAGTATCATCTTCTGCTTCTTCAACTTCAGCTACTTCTGGCTGTGCTACTTCTGGTGTTTCTTCTTCTTCTATTTCAGTTGTCTCAACTGTTGCTACGGTACGTGCTCTTCTAGTTGTTGTTGGTGTTGCTGCAAGTGCCACCGGTGCTTCATCAATTGTTGTTGCCTGTACTGTTGGAAGTTGTTCTGGTGCTGCAACTACTGTTCTAACAATTGCTGCTTCGTCAATTCCATCTCCATCAACTACTGGCTGGTTAGCTAGTTCTTCTGCACGGATTGCATTGTAGGAAGCCAGTGCTGCTTCATATGCTGCTCTTGCTGCTTCTGCCGCTGCGTCTGCTGCGTCGGATGCATCAATTGCTGCAAGCCATGCGCTATAAGCTGCGTCTACTTTTTCTGCTGCTGCTGCAAGTTCTTCCTCTTTTGCTCCTTCAAGAACTAATTTGTCAAATAAGTCTGCTGCGTTTTGTGCTGCATTTTTTGCTTCTAAGGTTTCTTCTACTAATTTAGTTGCAAATTTCGCTTTCACATTTGCAAACTCATATGCACGT
>CANRNK010000167.1 GCA_947631985.1 uncultured Lachnospiraceae bacterium
GAGATTGGAGAGAAGAATTTGCAGATTACAAAAAGTTACATCCTGAAATGGATGTAGAAGAAATGATGGATTCCTTTAATGATTACTATAATGGACTGTGGGATAAATATAATGCGCAGAATGTGAATCGAGAGATTAGGACAAGGGGACGTTAGAAAACTTGATCTACACAAAAAAAAGAAGCCCGACGCATCGGGCTCCTTTAGGGTGTTGTCCGAAGACGACCACCGCTATTCTTAAATATAATATACCATAGCCATTCAATTTATTCAACCAATTTTTAAGATTTGGATATGTAGGTTTCAAGTAAATTCATTTTTGGACGCAAATTTGTTGAAATAATCTGGTTATACATACTGATTGGTAATTTGCTTCGCAGTGTTTCTGTTATTATAAGAAAAGAGCGAGCAAACTGTTTGCATTCGGTTTTTGTCACGCCCATGTTTCTCAAAATATAGATGATTAACACGATATAGTCTTCGATACTGTTAAAGGTGACATTGCTAATTTTCGTTTCTTGCTGGAGGCAGGTTGATAAACGATTATCAATTGAACCAGTTTTAAAACGAGTATCAAATATAATATTATTATGAGCTACAGAATTTCTCAAGTCCTTGATTGCGTAAATGATGGATTCAGTTACTTTGCCATCAGAATTAAGATTGGTCGGAAGCTTTAACAGGGATGAGGCAGATAATTTGGTACTTAAATTACAACAAGAGTAAAAGTTACCGAATTCGCCTAAAGTAAGGGATTCAAAAATTGCCCAGACTGGAATCGGTTTATCTGCATCAAAAAAGTGCTTTACTATCTGTTGCTTCTGTCCATAATCTCGTAGAAGAGCACTGTTGATTTTTCCTTTCAGTTGCATTCGTTTGGTATAAGCACTTTTATAATTAGTACTGCCAAGTGTAAAACTACGGTAATAAGTCAAAGATTTGTTGAAAATGGTATCTATATTCTCTGATTTCGATTCACGCAATACAGATTCAATCACATAATTTTTTAATGCAGTCTCAATGAACATAACTTTTGGATAAAATAAAGATTTCAGTTGCATATCAAATTCGTTTATGGCAATAACCTGATCGAAATCAGTAAATGCAATTTTATGAGAAGGATTTTTAATGAACCGATACCCTTTGTAACCATGATAATACCCAAGATTACGTAATTGCTGGGTTTGATTGGGTTTCATACTGATATGATGATGCTCATCTAAATATTTCTTTAGTTGTCTTATGCTGTACAAAATTTCACCACCTTTTCAATTATTATATTACAACGATAGATAAAAACATAGAAAAACATTATTTAACGAGCTGATTATTTAAGCAATAAATGTGCTTGCTTCTATGTTATCAAAGGGAAGAGCAAGTGGTACAGGACGGTCAACAATTCCTCTTTCAATCATAGCTTTTTGCTCAGCACACATGATTAAGTCTGGATTGTCCTCTTCAAGGTATTGCCTCAGTATGTTCTCAGCTTGAGAATAATAGAGCATTGCCATTTTGTTATTACCAGAAGAAGCACAAATAGCGGCAAGATTTTGCGTAAGATATCCTTTGGTAATGCTATTATCTCCGTACACTTTGTTAACGAGACCGATACAGTTGGAATAGATCTGGATCGCATCGCTTATTTTACCACTTTCGTACAAAAGCTTTGCATAGGATGTCAGGGTAAAGATTCCAGCAGTTGAGTATTGCATTTGTGTATTCGATAGAATTCCAGCAGCCTTTTTTGTGTAGTCCAGAGCTTTTTCTTGCTTTCCAAGTAGAGCGAGATACCTTCCTGCATCCAGATACATACTGGAAAGATTCAGAATCTGCGAGGTTCCATATTTTGTAGCAAGAAAGATTGCCTTCTCTTCTAATTCCAGAGCCTGAATAAAATTTTGATGAATTTTAGCTGCTTTCACTGCCTGAAAGTGAAGGAGCATGGCTGAGTTTTCGGTTGAAATATTACGATAATGCTGGCAGATATCATTGCACTCATTTAAAAGTTTTTCAAAAGAGCGGAATCGCTGGTACTGACTGGTTCGTTCTAAGGCAGAAAAGACGATTCGCTTCCAAATATCTTCATCATCTTTTTTAACAAAGCGTAGGGTGGTATCTACAATATCCAGTGCGAAATTATGATACATGCTTATTTCATTCACACAAGTGGCTCTGAGGTGTTCGAATAATTGTGGGCAGTCATGTAAAGACAAGGATTTTCGTGCATTAATTATCTTTCGTATATAGGGATGTAGTTGAAGTTGATTATGTCCCAGTGTCAAAAATCCCAATTCCAACAAATCATTTACTTCATTAACACAAGTACCATACCACTGATATAGTAATTTAACAGAAATCCCTGCTTCAGGTGTTAGAGCAATAACAGCTAATACTTTCTGCTGATTGTGTTCTAGTTCCTGCATATCCAATAACTTTTCCATATGGTTCTGATAGCGATTCTTCTCGGTCTGATTGTCTTTGGTTAGTGAGATTTTGATATCATCCGAAGGAAGCAGGATATTTTCTTTTAACGCTTCAAATAATTTAGTAGGTGTTATGGCTGTATAGGAGAGTAATCTTGCAACCAGTTCTACCGCCATTGTGTGATAGTCTAAAAATTCTAAAATGAGTTCCAGTTCTTCTAGAGAATAATCAGTAGAAGTCCCTAAGTTGCTTTGCAATACCTGTTCTGCGTGTTTCTTGTCAGCAGTAATTGTGAATGTTTTATAAGATGAAAACAGGTTTCTTGTGGTAAAGATAACTTTACATTTTAAATCACAAAATTGAGAGAGCAGACTTTCTATGGAAGCTGTTGTATCAAAGTTGTCAATTACAAGCAGGGTATCTTCTTTAAAGGATTTCATAAAGCGAAAATGCTTACGGAATCGTTCTTTTTCTGTTAATCCATCAGTATCATCCACAAAATCTAAATCAGCTACCATTTCATAGAGACTTCCTGAATAATCAAGAAATAAGATGTTGGTATAGTTTTTTCGATGAAGCTTAATATATTGTTTAATAAGTTCGCTTTTTCCAATGCCAGCAACACCTTGAATAAATAGAGTATGATGTTCCTCTAGTAATTCATGTAGTTCTTCCAATTCTTTTTCCCTACCTACAAAGGTTTTTATTGGTTTTGGTAGAAGGGTAGTCAGTATAATATCATCAATTAACGGGGATGTGCCACCAGAAGCTTTTGCATCAAATTTCACAAAAGTTCTGGACATGCCAAATAAAAGAACTTCAGCTATGAAACTTGCATAAGCTTCAGGTGAAGATTCCATGTAAAATGCCAGCAATCGTTCTTTTTCAAAATCTGAGATGGAAGTGTCCGATATCAGAAGTGTTTTAATATCATTAGTCGCATTGGCATAATCACTCAGATAAGGAAAAAGTTCCTTTTCTATATCCTGATACATAGCTTCCTTGTGGGAATCATCCACATAATAATTAACGATTCTAGGGCTGACCTTCGCCTGCCCTTTGATCCATTTGCAGACTAGTCCATTATCATACATAAAATCTTCAGTATCATTGGAAAAGCTGGCAAAAATCATATACACATAATCTATTTGTGACGTATCTGCTTCTTTTAAATGTTGGAATAGAATTGCAGATATCGTATGAAAATCAACTCGGTTCAATCAATCATCTCCTCAAAAGGTTTAAGTTCGTGTTCCATCAAATGCTAGTTGCGATTGAATATCTAAATTATATCACAGAATACATAAACGAACAAATGTTCTTTTGAAAAATGCTCAAATTTCAATCAGTTTTCTATCAATGTCTGGGCGTTCATTTCACGGTAGGATAGAAAGAAAAAGCTTTATGAAAGCGGGAAGGAGATGCTAATGAACAAAGAGTTTGAGCGATGTTGCAGGTTGATGGCTAAGTTGATGGAAAAGTATGGTTCTATAGTTTTGCGAGACATTGTGTTGGAGATGCAATACAGACCAGAGCGATGGATAATAAACGTGGATGGAAAGAAATCAAGATTTGCTACCTATGTAAAACGATTTGCTGTTTATCAATTTAGCGCTGCATAGAAAGATTAGGGTTAAGATTGGGCTGATAAATTGGAGTAGGCAGGATTTCATGTCATGCTCCAATTTATAAAGTGCAGTGTAAAATATTCATTGAATATAAGTTGGAACAATGATAAAATATAGTTGGGACAATAGAAAATCAATAAAAAGTTATAAAAATATATAGAGCGGAGGCATGTTAATGGCAAAGAAATTGACAGAGAAGGCTTTGATAAAAAAGCTTGATGGAATGAATCAGGAAGAATTGAAAAAGATTATTGTTGATCTTTATAAATGCAATAAATCAGTGGAAGAAGGCATGAGTTTGTTGCTTCTTGGAGAAGATTATGGCAGCATTTTATTAGAAAAATACAAGAAAAGAATGTATAAAATCTTCAATCCTACAAATATCGTGAGAACAGGATTTTCTTTGGAAAGTGCACAGATGGTACTTTCGGATTTTGCAGATGTATGTGTAAATGATAACGGAAGATGGTATGGCGATCTGGCATTATATTTTGCAGAGTGCGCTACAGAGTTTACAATGTCTTATGGTGATATTAGTGAGAAATTTTACGATGCGCT
>CANRNK010000168.1 GCA_947631985.1 uncultured Lachnospiraceae bacterium
AAGAAGATGAAAACGGGAAAAAGACAGAACCTATGGAACTTGCTTTTATCGATGTTCCTGAAGAATTCTCAGGTAGCGTTATTGATAAACTCGGCCAAAGAAAAGGGGAGCTTCGCAATATGGGGCTTGCAACTGGTGGATATTCCAGACTCGAGTTTTCAATTCCAGCACGTGGATTAATTGGATATCGTGGTGAATTCATGACTGATACCAAAGGAAACGGAATCTTAAATACAACTTTTGATGGTTATGGCCCTTACAAGGGAGATATTCAGTATCGTAAGCAAGGCTCATTGATCGCATACGAAGCTGGAGAGGCCATCACTTACGGACTCTTTAATGCACAGGAACGTGGTACTTTATTTATCACACCTGGCGAGAAAGTTTACTCTGGCATGATAATTGGACAGTGTGGTAAAACGGAAGATGTTGAACTTAATGTCTGCAAGAAAAAACAGCTGACAAATACCCGTTCTTCGAGTGCAGATGAATCATTACGTCTTACTCCCCCAAGAATTTTAAGTCTCGAGCAGGCTCTTGAGTTCATTGATACAGATGAATTATTAGAAGTAACACCTTCTAGCCTTAGAATTCGAAAGAAAATTCTCGATCCAAACATGAGAAAACGTTCTAGTAAAAAGAACTAATATGTATCTTAGAAAATAAAAGAATAGAACTGTCAGTAAAGGGGAAATGCATCATTGCATTTCCCTCTTTTTTATTCATCACTACTAAAATAGAGTCTTGTGATTTCCGTAACTTCTGCCTTTCCAAGCGTTGCTTCTATTATTTTCTGTTTTATCGTTTCATTCTCTTCTATCGGAATCAGTAATTCAAACTCCACCATCTCTGCATAGGCAATTCTAACCTGTATGTTCAGATTTTGTTCCAATAAATAACGCACTTTACCCGCATTTGTATAATCTGTTACGACGCTGCTTCGGACTCCAAACCTATAGATTGACTTTTCACACACCGCCAGCCCACATCTCGCTGCTTCTGAATACGCCCGGACAAGACCTCCCGTTCCAAGTAACGTCCCACCAAAATACCGTGTCACAACAACAACAAGATTGGTCAGTTTTTCACCCAATATCACATCTAAAATTGGTTTTCCTGCAGTGCCAGTGGGCTCTCCGTCATCACTACATCTTGTCAGTTCCCCTCTGTCACCAATTACAAACGCAGCGCAACTATGCCTTGCGTCCCAATATTTCTTCTTCATTTCTCCAATAAAAGCAACTGCCTCTTCTTCAGACTCAACATGTCTGCAGTTTGCAAGAAAGCGTGATTTCTTTTCCGTGATTTCAGCCATACCACCCTTTGCAATTGTTTTATAGGAAATTTGTTGCACCAATTCTATTTTCTTCATATTCATGCCTCAATTCTATTTCCCTATTCCCAAAAAATATCTTACCATAGTTTGTCTTTATTTTATATTATAAATATTAACATTTCTTAATATATGAGAAAAACCTTTCTTTCATAAATTCATTTTGTTATAATATCCATGATGCGGTTTAAATTATCGCAGATCCCTTTTGTTTTTTAAGGGATTTAAGGAGGCACTCAATATGAACTATGGTAAAAAAGGGGTCCGAAGAAGACAAAAAGACCTTAATTCTAAAACAGTCAAAGTTAAAAAAATGCTGACTGTAAACATTTTTAAAGCACTCCTGACTCTCGTCATTGGAGTTGGAATTGTTGGACTCTGCCTTGGACTTGGTATCTTGAAAGGCGTTATTTCAACCGTCCCCGATATCTCCAACATCAGCGTTTCACCGATTGGTTTTTCTACCTTCGTCTATGATAATGAAGGACACGAAATCGCAAAACTGGTTTCCTCTGATTCAAACAGAATACCTGTTTCTATGGATAAAATCCCAGAAGATCTTGCTCATGCTTTTGTCGCGATTGAAGACGAACGTTTTTATGATCACAACGGAATCGATATTCAGGGAATCGTTCGTGCTGCTGTCAAAGGGGTCCAGAATCGAAACTTTTCTGAAGGTGCCAGTACCATCACACAGCAGTTATTAAAAAATAATGTATTCAAAGGCTGGGTTGACGAAAACTCTTTTGCGGAAAAAGCAAAGAGAAAAATACAGGAACAGTATCTCGCTCTCGAATTAGAAAAGACAATGAGCAAAGATGATATTCTGGAAAATTACATGAATACAATTAACTTGGGTCAGAGTACACTTGGTGTTCAGGCTGCTGCTCTGCGTTATTTTGATAAGCCAGTCTATGAGCTCTCGCTTTCTGAATGTGCTGTCATCGCAAGCATTACGCAGAATCCTTCCAAGTATAACCCTATCTCACACCCTGATCAAAATGCAGTAAGACGTGAAAAAGTACTTGGAAATATGCTTGCACAAAATTATATTTCCCAGACTGAATATGAAGAAGCAATGAATGATGATGTGTATTCCCGAATCCAGACAGTCAATCTTGAAACCGACACGAATGCCGTCTATACCTATTTTGTAGATGAACTGACAGAGCAGGTCTTACAGGATCTAATTGATATAAAGGGATATAATGAAACACAGGCTTATACAGCACTCTACAGTGGTGGATTAAGCATCTATTCCACGCAAGATCCCCAGATTCAATCAATCTGTAATGATGTATTCAATTCCGACGAAAGTTATCCAGAAGATGTAACCTGGTACCTCACCTACACACTTACCATTGAACGAGCAAATGGTGAAATCGAAAATATTAGCAGTGAAATGTACAAAGCTTATCAGCAACAGCAAAATCCAAAGTTTGATATGCTCTATTCCAGTAAGGATGATGCAAATGCTGCTGTTGAGGCATATAAACAGGCTATTATGTCATCAGGTGACAGTGTCATTGCCGAAAATATTGCTCTGACACCTCAGCCACAGGTCTCACTTACCATTGAAGATCAGAGTACAGGACAAATTGTTGCTATGATAGGTGGCCGTGGGGCAAAAGAAGGAAGCAGAACACTAAACCGTGCCTCCAATACAACCAGACAGCCTGGATCAACCTATAAAGTGGTGTCAACCTATGCACCGGCTCTTGACAGCGCAGGTCTTACACTTGCAACTGTATTTACCGATTCCCCTTATAATTATGCAAATGGACGGCCTGTTGCAAACTGGTATGGGGATAACTATAAAGGAATTTGTTCTCTCCGTTATGGTATCGAACAGTCCCTGAATATTATCGCAGTCAAAACCCTCACTACAATCACCCCACAACTCGGGTTTGACTATCTTGAAAATTTTGGTTTTAGTACTCTTGTTGCAAGACGAGAGGAAAGTAACGGTGACATCGTATCAGATATTGGTCAGCCGCTTGCCCTTGGCGGAATTACAGACGGTGTAACCAATATGGAACTTAATGCTGCCTATGCGACAATTGCCAATGGCGGAACCTATGTAAAACCAACTCTGTATACAAAAATTGTTGATTTTGAAGGGAACGTCTTACTTGATAACACGAAACCAGAGACAAGACAGGTTATCAAAGAAACAACCGCTTTTCTTCTGACCGATGCAATGGTTGATGTCGTGACCAAAGGAACCGGTGGAAGCGTTAATTTTGGAAATATGTCAATTGCCGGAAAAACCGGAACCACTTCTGACTATAAAGATGTATGGTTTAGTGGTTATACTCCATACTACACTGCAACTACTTGGGCCGGCTTTGATAACAACACCAGTCTTTCAGGCACAGCCTCAAAAAACCTGGCCAAGACACTTTGGCGAAGTGTTATGTCCAAAATACATGAAGAATTACCCAATGAGCCATTTAACACCCCAGCGGGTATTGTAAGTGCTACAGTCTGCTCCCAGTCCGGCAAGCTCCCAATCGCCGGTTTATGTGATGGTACACTCTCAACTGAATACTTTGCAGAAGGAACGGTACCAACCGAATCCTGTGATGTTCATTACCAGGGTGCGATTTGTGTACACAGCGGACTTCCTGCAAGTGATTTGTGTCCGTTTAAAGTAAACGGTGTCCAGATGCTGAATCCACCTGCTGATACTGCGCTAAAAGGCACTTTGGCCCAAACAATAGACCCTGTAACGGGACTGGCAAGCAATACGATACAACGCTGTCAACATGATGCAACCTTTTTTGCAGATCCAAATGCACCATTGATTATCGAGCAACAACGTGCTGAGATGGTACAGCGAAAAGCTGCTGAAGATGCAGCAGCGGCTGCTGCGGCGGCGGCTGCTGCTGCGGCTGCTGTTCCCACCCCATAAATTAAGCTAACGATTCTTGTTATTTATGCCGATATTTGTTATAGTAAAGTCAGATCATGTAATTCATGGCATGGATGCCAGCCTATTCAAAGGAGTGATTTTTATGGGAATTAATATCAATCTGGATTATTCGGCACTTTTTTCAAGTTTATCTGCTTCAAAATCATCATCAACAGGTTCTTCTTTTTCAATTAACCTGGCGGATTACGCAAGCATACAAAACGGAAGTTACCAGAAGCTTACTAAGTCGTACTATGCAAAAGCAGAAAATGAAGAAAGTAC
>CANRNK010000169.1 GCA_947631985.1 uncultured Lachnospiraceae bacterium
GGAGATATAGAAACTTGTATCGGAATCGTCAATTTATAACGATACCTAATTTCATTCTGCTGTCTCCTCTTCCCATTCCCCGAACAATTTCAGGAACTCCTTTGTATTCTCTGCAGTACGCTCTTTTTCGAACACTGCCGATCCTGCAACAATTACATTTGCACCTGCTTCTAAGATCATTTTCACATTTTCTATTTTAATGCCACCATCTACCTCGATATCAAGGTCAAGTGAATGCTGGTTTAGATAGTCTCTAAGTTGAACCACTTTTTCCCGGCATGCCGGTATGAATTGTTGTCCACCATATCCTGGATGAACAGTCATGATTAAGATCATATCCACCAGATGAAGAAAGGGAAATACTGCCTCCACCGGTGTATCAGGGCTAATTGACAAACCCGCTTTTATTCCCAGCCTCTTAATGGTTTGAAGGGTCTCCTCTACGCATTCGCAGGCTTCTACATGGAAGGTAATGCAGTCTGCTCCACATGCAACGAACTCTTCTATATATTTTTCAGGGTGAACAATCATCAGATGAACATCCAGAAACTTCTGTGTTATGCTTCTTACCGCAGATAAAATAGGCATACCAAAAGAAATGGACGGTACAAAAACCCCATCCATAACATCGACATGAATGTATTGTGTGCCTGCCTGATCTGTCTGCCTGATTTCTTCTCCCAGATTCAAAAAATCTGCTGCCAAAATGGAGGGCGATAACTTAATCATACCTAATATCTCCTTTTTTCACTCAGTTCCTGATAGAGCTGTTTGTAATTATCAAACCGCTCCTTACTAATGTCACCCTGTTCAACTGCCTGTCTGATTCCACATACCGGTTCGTGTATGTGGGAACAACCTTGGAATTTACATTGGCCCTCATACTGAACAAATTCCGGATAATACTTTCCAAGCTCTTCTTTTTCAATATCATCAAGAAGCAGGGAGCTAAATCCTGGCGTGTCGCAAATATAAGTATCATCAAAGATGTCAATCAGCTGGGAGTGTCTGGTTGTATGTTTTCCTCTCTCGATTTTAACACTGATTTCACCCGTTTCCATTGTAATCTCAGACTGGAGGCAGTTGATGATGGAAGATTTTCCAACACCACTTGGGCCCGCTACGACCGTTGTCTTTCCTATTAGCTCAGACTTTAGTCTTTCTATTCCAGCCTTTCGTTTTGCACTTACAATCAGAACAAGGTACCCGGAATTCTGGTAAACAGTTTGCAGTTTTTTCTGTTCCTCCTTCGAAACAATATCTTCTTTGTTAAAACAGATGATACAAGGAATGTGCTGCTTTTCCATCAAAATTAAAAAACGGTCAAGCAGATTTAAATTGGGCATTGGTTTGATCATGGAAAAAATGATGACTGCCTGATCAATATTCGCAACTGCTGGGCGAATGATTTCATTATTTCTTTTGTGAATTAAAACAATGTTCCCAGAAGCATGTTCTTCTCCAACTGTTTCAATCTCTACATTATCTCCCACCAATGGTTTGGTTCCATCTTTCCTGAAAATGCCCTTGGCCTTACACTCAATCACACCAATTCCGTTCACATGGACATAGTAAAACCCTGCAATTCCCTTGACGATTTTTCCCTGCATTCTTTATGATTCCTTCGTAAACTGTACTGTTGTCTCTTGTGCGGTTACTTTTGTCGAAACAGTGTTTCCATCTGCATCTGTCGTTGGTGGGTTCACTGGAACATGGTAGCTGATGGTAAGAATTCCAGTATCACTTGTTTTAATTCCGCTGATATTAATAGTTACAGGGAAGTTAGTTGTTGTTGTGCTAAATAATACTTTGCCAGTGTCTGCAGCTGTTAAAACCACACCTGCATTTCCACTTACATAATCTGCGGGAGCTTCTACCGTCAGACTACAAGAATAGCTTACTCCCAGACTGATTCTCAGCTCAACATCCGTTCCCTGTGGCTGGTAACTTTCTGCCGGGTAGCTCTGGAAACAGACCGTTCCCTCCTCATACTCCGCATTCTCAACTTCTGTTACGCTAGTGCTTGTAAAGCCTGCCGCAACAAGTACTGCTTTTGCTTCTATTTCTGTCATTCCCAAAACATCGGGCATCTGTACTTTTTCATCTTTACTACCTGTACTAATCGTAATTGAAACAGAATCATTAACACCTGAAATCTCACCTGCAAGAGGAACTTGCGAGATGACATCTCCTTTTGCAATCTCTTCCGAAACAGAAGTGGTCTTCTTGACACGGAATCCTTCTTTTTCTAAGAGCGCAGTTGCCTCTGCCTCTGATAGCTCCGTTACGTCGGGTACTTTGACCCCTTCACTACCTGCACTGATTGTGATGACAACAGGCGTGTCTTTCGGAACCGCTGCTCCTTCTTCCACACTACTGTCCATCACAGTGTTTTTACTGTATTCCGTGGAAATATCGTATTCCGTAGTATACATAATCCCAGCCTTTTCAAGAGTTGTTCTTGCTTCGTTCAGACTCTTGCCCTTTACCTCCGGCATCAGAACACTTTCTGTTGTTTCAGACTGTGTCTGTGCAGTATCCTCTGGCGTAAAGAGTCCAACTGCACGGCCTGCAAAGTAAAGCAGAATACATCCAATCACAACTGCAATTAAAATTGTAATTACGGTTGTAATCTTTTCCATTCTTGGATCGTAATCATTTTCTTCTTCCCGCGCTTCCACCACAGGCTGTTTTTTCTTTTTTTCAGGAGGTGGCGTACTTTTTTTAGGAGTGGATTCTGGTGGATGTTCCCGAAGTCGCATTGCTTCCTTTTTCGCAATTGGCGTCTCCGCTTTTTGCTTAATCTGACTGACTTCCTTTTCTGAAACCATTCTGGTCTCTTCCTGGGTTGTCAGATTCACAATCTTAACAAAATCCTCGTCTGGATGAATGAGTGATTTTTTCAAATCTTTAATCAACTCAGCCATAGACGCATATCTTCTATCCGGACTTTTCTGTGTACACTTAAAAACAATCTGCTCTGCACTAATCGGTATTTCCGGCACAAAATATCTGGGAGATGGCATCTCTTCTTGTATGTGTTTGATTGCAATTGCAACTGTCGTTTCTCCATTAAATGGAACTCTGCCTGTCAGCATTTCAAACAAAGTAATTCCCAACGAATAAATATCGCTTTTTTCATCACTAAAGCCACCGCGTGCCTGCTCTGGTGAAGTGTAATGAACCGAACCCATCACATTCGAAGTAATCGTATTACTGGTAGCAGCTTTGGCAATTCCAAAGTCTGTCACCTTCACTTTCCCTTCCCTTGAGATAATGATATTTTGTGGTTTGATATCTCTATGAATGATTCGGTTATTATGTGCCGCCTCAATTCCCATGGATACCTGTATTGCTATGCTAATAGCTTCCTTAACGGAAAGCCTTGCTTTCTTTTCTATATACTTCTTTAATGTGATTCCTTCGACAAGCTCCATCACGATATAGTAAATACTATTCTCTTCTCCAACATCGTACACATTTACAATGTTTGGATGCATAAGTCCTGCCGCAGCCTGTGCTTCAATTCTAAATTTCTGTACAAAATTTGAATTCTCACTAAATTCCTGTTTTAAGATTTTAACCGCTACAAAGCGATTTAACTTATGACATTTTGCCTTATATACGTCAGACATCCCGCCGGTCCCGATTTTTTCCAATATTTCATATCGGTCACCAATCAGCATTCCTGTTTTGATCATTGAAACCTCCCTGCCTGCGAAGAATCCACCGACGTTCCTCTCGGTTGAACAGCCGAATTCTCTGCAAATGGATCAATTAATATTACAGCGATATTGTCTCTTCCACCGTTATTATTCGCAGCTTTAATTAACTCATCTGCTTTTTCTGAAATGGGTTGCTGCCTCCGCAAAATAGAAAGAATTTCTTCATCGGTCAGCATATTGGTCAAGCCATCTGAACACATCAAAACAACCTCTCCAGACAATAGATTCACTTCAAAAAAATCGATTTCCACCGATTTTTGTGCCCCAATTGCACGGGTGATAATGTTTTTATCCGGATGATTCCGTGCTGAATTTCTGTCAATTCCGCCCATTCTTATCATTTCTTCCACAAGAGAATGGTCCCTGGTGATCTGACGGATTTCCTGTCCTATCACATATAATCTGCTATCTCCAACATTGGCAACTTTTAAGACTCCCTCTAAATAGGTTGCCACCACTACCGTTGTTCCCATTCCCGACAGAGAATCATCCGCCTGTGCCGCTTCCCGGATTTTCCAATTTGCTGTTTCGATTGCCTCGCGGATTGCCTGTTCAGGGTCCTGTACAGGATCATTTTTGATTCTATCTACAATTACTTCTACCGTATACCGGGAAGCGTAATCACCTGCATTATGTCCACCCATTCCATCCGCAACAATAAAAACGTTAGGGAGTTGTCCTAGCGTTTTTTCAGATGCAAACACAATATCCTGATTCAACTGTCTTCTCTTTCCAACATCTGTTACTGAAACTGCTTTGATCAACGTCTGATGCCTCCTGACTGCTGTTCTTCACTGTGA
>CANRNK010000170.1 GCA_947631985.1 uncultured Lachnospiraceae bacterium
GATCTATATTTTGTACATTGGCCATTTCGCAACTACCATTCACCTGGATGCTCTGGAGATGCAAGAAATCCTGATTCAAGACCATTCTCCGTAGAACAGTTCATGGAAACATGGAGAGCAATGGAAAGTCTGGTCGAAAAGGGAATGGTCCGGTTTATCGGGATGTCTAACATGACAATCCCCAAATTGGAAGCAGTGTTGCCATTGTGTAAGATCAAACCTGTAGCAATTGAGCTGGAAATGCATCCCTGCTTTCAGCAGCCTGAATTGTTTGCATACATCAAAGAAAAAGGGATAGAACCGATTGGATTTTCCCCCATTGGATCTCCTTCCAGACCAGAAAGAGATAAAACAGATACGGACATTACAGATATCGAACTTCCAGAAATTGTTACAATAGCAAAAGCACATCAGGTACACCCAGCAATCGTCTGCCTCAAATGGGCAGTACAAAATGGACAGACCCCGATTCCGTTTTCTGTGAAAGAAGAGAAATATATTGCGAATCTGAAATGTGTGACAGAAGATCCACTTACAGATGTAGAGATGGAAATGATACGAAAGGCAGATAAGAATAACCGCCTGATCAAAGGACAGGTGTTTTTATGGGAAGGTGCCAAGGGTTGGGAAGACCTGTGGGACCTGGATGGAACAATTACAAAATAGAGTGAAATGGCGATTACGATTTGTAATCGCTATTTTTTTGATAGACGAGTTGTGCTTCAGTATGATCCTGTTAAAAAAGGGTTGACAAAATAGATACGTATGATAATATTAACATATGAACAAGTATTCATATGAAACAAATAACGACTTGATTATTAGAAGAGCAAAGGTCGCAGATGGGAGCAAAAATGAGTGATACAAATCATGAAATACCGGAACAAAAAATAGAACAAAAATTAGAACAAAAACTCCAGATAAGACAGGAAGAGTGCTGTGATTATATGCATCTGCATCAGGATGTCGTAGAACAGGTAGACAAAATGATGCCGGAAGAAGTAAAACTTGCTGATCTTGCAGAATTCTTTCGCATATTTGGAGATACTACAAGGATTCGCATCCTATATGTATTATTGTGTTCAGAAATGTGTGTCTGTGATATCGCTCATATTCTTCAAATGTCTCAATCGGCTATTTCACACCAGCTACGGACACTCAAACAGATGAACCTGGTCAGAAACAGACGAGATGGTAAGACAATATTTTACTCGTTATCTGATGGGCATATTAAGACAATTCTGAGTCAGGGACTTGAGCATATTGAAGAATAGAACATATATATAAAGAAAGTCCCATGAAGATATGGATTGAAAGATAATTCTTGAAGAAAAGTGAAAAGTTGCAGAGAAAGAAATGTTGGAAAAGAGAAAGGTAGGAAATTGAGATGAAAAAAACATTTAAACTAGAAGAATTGGATTGTGCAAACTGCGCAGCAAAAATGGAGAACAAGATTGCTTTATTGGATGGAGTAAATGAGTGCAGAGTATCCTTTATGACCGGAAAAATGACAATGGAAATTGAGCAGGAAAAGGAATCAGAAATTTTAAAGCAGGCAAAAAAAATCATTCACAAACTCGAGCCAGAGGTCATCGTAACAGAATTATAGACGATAATGGACAGGAATAGATCATAGATAGAACATAAAATAAAAAAGGCATAAGGGTGCGTGATCAGCCACGCAGATGGGAAGAAACATGACAAAGAAAATGAAAAAAAGAACCTGGCGAATTGCGCTTGGTGGCATTTTATTTATAGCAGCAATCGTAACAGAGAAGTTGGGAAGTAACTTATCTGAAAATCTGATTTTAGGAATTTTCCTTGTGGCATATTTCATCATTGGCGGAGATGTTGTAAAGAGAGCTGTGAAAAATATTGGAACGGGACAGATTTTTGATGAGAATTTTTTAATGACAATTGCAACAGTTGGTGCTTTTCTTGTGAGTGAATATCCAGAGGCAGTTGCTGTTATGTTATTTTATCAAGTGGGTGAGCTCTTTCAGGATTATGCTGTTCATAAGTCAAGAAGGTCGATTGCGGACCTGATGAATATCAGGCCAGATTATGCAAACCTGATTACTGCTGATGGAACAATACAAAAAGATCCAGGTGAAATCCATATGGGAGAGAAGATTCTGGTAAAACCAGGAGAAAGAGTACCACTTGATGGTGTGATTGTGAAAGGAGCAACTTCACTTGACACATCGGCATTAACAGGAGAAAGTCTTCCAAGAGAAGCCCAGATTGGACAGACTGTATTAAGTGGCTGTGTCAATCTGACTGGTACCATTGAAATGGAGACGACGAAAGAATATGGAGATTCAACGGTTGCCAAAATTCTAGAACTTGTTGAAACGGCTGCTTCCAGAAAAGCCCAATCGGAAGATTTTATTACAAAATTTGCAAGAATTTATACACCGGTTGTTGTAATCAGTGCGACAATGCTTGCAATTATTCCACCACTTTTAACAGGAGGAGACTGGAAAGTATGGATTTACAGAGCGCTTACCTTTCTGGTAATTTCCTGTCCTTGCGCACTAGTGATTTCAGTCCCATTAAGCTTTTTCGGGGGTCTCGGAGGAGCAGGAAGAAGTGGGATTTTAATCAAAGGAGGCAACTATCTTGAAGCACTTTCAGAAGCAGGAACGATTGTGTTTGATAAAACTGGAACTCTGACAAAAGGGACATTTCAGGTAACACAAGTGCTCGCAACAGGGTGCGAACAGAGTGAACTTCTCGAAATAGCAGCTTATGCAGAACTTCATTCGAGTCACCCAATCGCAGTGTCACTAAGAGATGCCTTAGCTTGTGAGATGGATGAGACACGTGTTACAGAGTCAATGGAAGAGGCGGGATACGGAGTCAGAACAGTTGTGGATGGATGCACAATACTTGCTGGTAACACCAAGCTGATGGAAAAGTACGGCATTCCATTTGAAAACAAGGAAAGTATCAAAACAGTAATTCATGTTGCCAGAGAACAGAAATACCTGGGTTCCATATCCCTTTCAGATGAGTTGCGTGAGGATGCGATCAAAGGAATTGGGAAAATCAAACAAACAGGAATCAGTCGAATTGTAATGCTGACTGGAGACAGAACAGCTCAGGCGGAAGAAATTGCGGCCAGACTTGGAATTACAGAAGTGTATGCGCAATTGCTTCCGGCGGACAAGGTTGAAAAGATGGAGGAAATATTAGCCTCCAATGAGGGTCGTGGAAAAGTAATCTTTGTGGGAGATGGGATTAATGATGCACCTGTTCTTGCAAGGAGCGATATTGGAGTTGCAATGGGTGGCATTGGATCTGATGCAGCAATAGAAGCTGCGGACCTCGTGATTATGAATGATCAAATTACAAAGATTGCAACGGCAATCAGAATTTCAAAAAAAACCATACAGATTGTAAAACAGAATATTGTTTTTGCAATTGGGATTAAAATATTTATACTGCTTCTGGCAGCAATAGGAATGGCAAGCATGTGGGCTGCTGTTTTTGCAGATGTCGGAGTTGCGGTGATTGCGATTCTGAATGCAATGCGGGCAATGAAGCGATTGAACGATTAGTATTGGTTGGAAACTGTACATTGGTATTGGTTGGAAACATAATTGAAATGAGAAAGTGTCTGTGTTAAAATGAGTCAGGAGTAAAAACGTTTTGTTGAAAAGAGGTACTTTAAATGAAGCAAACCAGTTTAAAGATTGATTTATCAACAGAAGAACTGCAGGAAATGGTAGATCGGTATCATATCAATGATGCCGATCTGTTTTTGGTTGAGATTCTATATCAGGCGATGAGGCCTCTTTTGCAGGCAAGCTTATATTATGAGATGAGAGAGGGAAATGACAAAGATGTCATTATAGTTGTGACACTGGGAAAATACCTGGATTTGTTGCAAAATCTCTACAGTGAGGCGGGTGCAATACTGGAATCTTACCTAGTAGAATGTCTTGGTATGCTACTTTTAGAAAAGGGATACAGGCTGGCAGAAGAAATAATTGAGCAAGATATTGGTTATTCGATTGCAGATTTTTACTTTCCTGATTCCGAAGAACCAAAAGATTCCGGAATGCCTGGATTAAAAGAAATAATTGACTCTTTTGGTCGTAGTGGGATGACAAGTGTTATTTATAATGAAGCAGGGATGTTGATACCAAAAAAGAGCGTTACTTTTTGTGCCACTCTATGTGAAGAGAAAGAAAAGAAAACAAAGTCGATCTGTGACCAATGTGAAAATTTAAACTGTGAGAATAGAAAAATGAACAATGAGCCACCAAGAAGAGATAGTAAAAAACTTAACTATGGCTACCAGAAAATATTTGGTGATAAAGCGAATAAAACAAATAAAATAAAAGAAAAAAAAGAATTCTAAGGATGATTCAAAGATTCCTAAGGATTCTTTTTTTGTTATGAAAGAATTGATTTTGGGATAAATTGGCAGCAAGATCAGGTTTATAAATCCTGTTTCA
>CANRNK010000171.1 GCA_947631985.1 uncultured Lachnospiraceae bacterium
TCATTAATAACATAAGACTTTCCAGTTCCAGCTTCACCCGATAAGAATGCATTCCCTCCGCTTTCAAGAACTTGAAGCGCAGCTTCCTGCTCTCTCGTAAGCATAACATGTTCATATAGATCCCGTTCAGTCGCTTTTTCTCTTGATTTTGGTATTGGAATGCTCCTTGTCGAGGGTGTCGATTGATAATTTTTGCCTGGTTTCTGACCATAAGAAGATCCATAAGGTGTTTGACTAAGTGGCTTTGGCATAACTTTGACTTTTGCTTTCGGTTTTGTTTCCTTTTTTGCTACGTATTCCCTCGGGTAGCGCAAATCAAGCTCTTTTGCCAGATCCGCAGAAACAGGCCGCGACATGTGATCTAGCCATTTCCCGCAAACATTAAAGTAGCTATTCCCTTTTAATCCATATATTGCCATATTGCGACTCTCCTTAAAAGATAGCATCTACTAATCCAATGAGATAATAAATGTCACTCATCCAAAATCTTCCGCGCCATATTCATGTATTCCTGTTTCACGTTCTCCGGCGCAGTGATTTGCATCTGTCCAGCAAAACGGAAAGCCCATGCATAAAAAGTCTTGCTCGTTGCCACAGTCACCTTAGTTTTAAACTGCGTCTCTGAAATCCTTTCTGTTTTGATTCCCAATCCAAATTTATCAATAACTAATTTCATTATTTCATTATCACAAACTAGCTCTACTTCTTGCGCTTCACCACCATACATTTCAATGGTTGTCTTTATATACTCAGAAATAGTAAAATCTTCTGGTTCCAGAACTGCGGTTTCATCCAACAATTCTAAATCAATAATCCTATCTATACGGAAAGTAACCACCTTCTGCCTCTTATCTGAATAACCAATCAGATAGTAATTATCGTCATTCCATAAACATCCATATGGACTATTTGTATAAATTTCGCCATCATTTCGAAGTACCTTTTGCTTTTCAGAATCATATTCCTGATACTGAAATCGAACTTTCTTTCCTATTTGAAACGCTTCAATCAACTTGTCTACAACATAATATAACTGTGAATTATCTGTCTTGACTCGGTCAGCCGTATATAATCTTGGAGCAATCTGTTCCTTTTGGTATATGCTTGCTAATGAAGTCAGTTTTTTAATTAGATTCTCACTTTTTCCGGCACTTATAAAACGCGACGATGATACCGCATCAACCAAAAGCTTCAACTCTGGCATCTCAAAACGGCGGCTACCTACGAAGAAAGAATTTCCTCTAGATACATTGGTTATAATATCAATATCAAATTTTGTAAGAGTATCGATATCATCCTTAATTGTCTTGCGATTCGCGCTGTAACCCATCTTCTCCATAGCATCAATTAGCTCTTGCGTAGTCAACGGATGGTTTTCATCTGTGTAATAATTTAGGTGTTGCTGCAATGCTAACAGTCTTCCCTTTTTGTTTTTTTCTTCAGGCATGTGATTACCTCTCATCAATTATTTCAAATTCAAACAAACCATCTTCCAGAATCATCTCAGCCACCAATTCAGCGAAATCTTAGTATATTATCCCCTTATACTCCTCCCATGTCCATGTAATAATTCTCGAGGTCCTCATTCATTTGCTTGCGAATTCTGTTCCAGTCTTCCTTACTCATTTTAGAAAAAAGTGCGTGATTCATTGAAATTGTATTCAAATCTTTGGAATAATATAAAAATCTCTTACGTTCCAGTTTTTCAAAAGGATTCGCCAGCATGCTGCTTCTGATTGCTTTGAAATCTTCCAGTGTTTTCTCATTGTATGGGCAGGTTGCTTTATCTGCTGGTAGTCCACGCGATATTCTATCCTTATAAAACTCGATATATTGTTTTAGTATCTCGTCAATCTTTGCATCGCCAATTGCATTTATATGTTCTGTCAATGCTAGTATAAATGGCATCTTGTAAGACAGGGAGTAATCGCGTTCTTCCAGAAAACTATAAAAATCATCTTTGATTGTTTCATCGCTATGCTCTTTTATCTCTAATTCTATTCGATATCTTTCCACATCTTGCGGACTAAATAAATATATCTTCTTACTTCCGAAAGAATATTCTGTCGTTGGTTTGATTTTGCCTTTCTTTATCCAACTAGAAACCGTACCTGTGCTTACAAAATACTCCCTTGCTAACTGCTCCTGATTATAATAATCACCATATTTTTCTTCGAACGTATCAATATCAATTTCAATAATTCGCTCTATTCTTTCCTTTATTCCATCTATCTCAATAAAATCCCCAATGGCATAATCACGTCTTGTAATATCGCCAAATGGGCTGTAAAACGAATTTCCAAAAATTGCATTCAAGGAACAGGCTTTTACCATCGCTCCATATTCGTCAACAACATCTATAATAAATACATTTTTCTTTTTATCCGTTTTTCGCAATCCCCGTCCTATTTGCTGTAAATATAAGACCCTTGAAAGTGTTGGTCTTGCCATCACAAGAATCCCCAGTTCCGGATAATCCCATCCTTCCGAAATCATATTACATGCACAAAGAAATCTTATCTTCCGTTCTTTGAATGCTTGCATGATTTTCTCTGGATTTTTCGTTTCCCTTGTATAGTTTTCTGCTGATATTCCTGCCGCATTCATGAGTCGAACCATTTCCCTTGCGTGGCTTATGTTTACGCAGAAAATTACTCCCTGCCGTTTTGCAGCTTCCCCCTCTGTAAAATACTCTTTTAATACATTTACAATTAGCTCATTTCTTGATGTCACACGAATTGATTTTTCAAGATCTGCATTGACATAATCTTTTCCATTGAAACGAACATGGCTAAGATCTATATTCGTCTCAATCCGATAAACATTTGCAGTTGCAACAATTCCTTTTTCCATTGCCTCCTGCAAAGACAGATTCGTGGAATAGCCACCGAAAACACCTTCCAAGCGCTTCCTATCTGGTCTTTGGTCTGTTGCTGTAAGCCCCAACAAAAACTCAGGTTCAAAATACTGGATAACTCTTTTTAATATCGGTGCAACCGCATGATGTGCCTCATCTACAATTACGTAATTGTAATAATCACTCTGGAACTCTGTAAAATGTCTTGCCATATAGGAGTAAGTAAATATATCAATATTCAAATCTGGCAGTGATTCCTTTACTCGTATTTTCCAATCTTCGACAGTGTTTGTGCCTGGTGCAAGAATTAAAGCTCGAAAATCATCTTTCTCTTTTGAGAATTCCTGTAAATCCTCTTCCACAATTCTAGATTTTCCCGCAGCGGTTGGTAGAACAATCAAAAAAACCTTTATTCCTGCTTCTCTTTTCTTCACAATTTCTTCAAGGCTGACTGACTGATGCTCATATAGTTCAACTTTACGATTAACTACCAGACCATTCTCTTGGAAATTTGATGCGTCTTTTCCAAAATAACTGCGAATATCATCTTCTATCCGACTTTTAAATTTGCAGTCCTCCGTTGAAAAGCGGTATAGTTTCACGCCCCAAAGAGCGCAGGTATTCTGTTTTTGAAGCTGTCGTCTGTATCTGTCAGCTCCAATTATCTGTGGATGATGATAATATACACCATTTTCTTCTATTGCAAGATCACCATTATTTGTCCTTAGATAATAATCGAGAAAATAATTTTTACCTGTCTCATCTAGAATTCCATACTCTCTGTTCAAATACTTGATAGCATTCATCCCATACACAGAAGAAAAATTCTTTTCAAAGAGAAGCTCCAGTGGGGATGCATCTGCATTATCTGCCCGGTCCGTTACCTTAACCACATAATCAACATTCCCTGACACTTCTCTACAATTTAAAAAATATTCTATTTTTTCAAAATCATATTGATAAAACCGAAATAAACGTCCAAACTCATGCATGTACTGATTCTGCTTATCCGTTATCAGTGTATATGAAAAAATCTGTTCCCCCTGTTTAAGGTCACAGATTCTATTATCAATAATTACCATATCTTTTCCGTTTTCAAAAAAATGACTAGTTCCACCATTTGGATACTCAACAACCTCCCGAAGAGAAAAGTCCTTGTGTTCCACTAAAAATTTGTCTTTTTCAGAATCTGATTGAGCCACTTTTCATCTCCTCTACCAGGTCTAACATCCGTCGATATCCACATCTCTTCGAGAGACAATCCACTGTGCTCCTGTATAAAGCCATTAAAGATTTCTTCTGTCATATCCGTAAAAAATCGTCCGTTTCGCATACCGGAAAACTCGCCATACTTAAATGAAGTATATAAATATCCATCTGGTTTTAAAGCAATCATCATTTTTCGAAATACTTCATGAAGTTCCATTTGGGGGAGATGTAATATAGATGAGCATGCCCATATACCATGATATTTTTCCACCTCAGATAAATTCTGAAACAGCATACACTTTACCGGTATTCCAGCTAATTCAGAAGCAATTTTACAGAGCTCCTCTGAGCCATCAACTGCCTCCACCTGGTATCCTCTAT
>CANRNK010000172.1 GCA_947631985.1 uncultured Lachnospiraceae bacterium
GCTGCCCGCTTTGTAATCTGTACCAGTCTGTGTAAGGTAATCTTATACCAGTCTTCCAGACTCTCTTCCTGTTGTTTGATAATTTCAAGCTTTTCCTGTGGATAATAGATCAAAGTTGCTAGCGTTTTCTTGTCTTTATTACTTAAAGTATTTCCAAATTCTTCATCTATCTTGCCTCTGACCGAACCGGATCCATTCTTCAGAACATGGTTAAACTGCTCGTACTCACCATGGATATCCGTTAAAAAATGCTCTGTCCCTTTTGGAAGATTCAAAATCGCCTGAAGATTGATAATCTCTGTTGATGCTGAAGCAATTGTCGGATATAAATCAGATAGACTTTTCAAATACTTTAACTGCAATTCCTGCATAATAACCTCCCCCAAACAGATTATAAGTCAAACTGAAATCTGTTATCCTTGCGCGTCAATGACATGGCTCATATTGTAAAAACCTGCTGGTTTTCCTTTTAAAAATTTTGCGGCCTGAATTGCACCTTTCGCAAAAATAGCCTTTGAATAAGCCGTATGGGAAAATGTAATCACTTCATCTGCACCCGCAAAGATTACATCATGTTCACCGACAATGGTCCCACCACGTACTGCTGCTATTCCGATTTCTTTTTTCGGTCGGCTCTCACGTATCTGACTTCTATCATATTGATAGGTATATTCTTGATTTAATTCTTCATTGATTGAATCTGCAAGCGCAAGTGCTGTACCGCTTGGTGCATCTATTTTCTGATTGTGATGTTTTTCTACAATTTCAATATCAAACCCTGCCGGAGCCAGTATCGCTGTTGCATCTTTTAATAATTTAAGCAACATATTAATACCAAGAGACATATTCGCTGATTTCAAAATCGCAGTCTTGGTTGATACCTCTATGATTTTTTTACTTTGTTCTTCATTCAGGCCTGTTGTGCACAAAACGCATGGTATTTTTTTCTTCTCACAATAAGAAAGAAGGGCATCCACTGCTTTTGCAGAGGCAAAATCAATGATCGCATCTGCTTCTATCTCACACTCACCTATCTCTGAAAACACTGGAAACGGGTTACTGATATGATTGGAAACGTCAATTCCAGCAACAATCTCTATTTCTTCATCCTGCGCAATTAAGGATGCAATCATCTGTCCCATTTTTCCATTACAACCATGCATAATAATCTTTGTCATTTTCACAACCTCCGATTTATCGTTTCCTTTTATAAAATTCCATAGTTCTTCATTGCTTCTTCCAGTTTTGCAGCATTCTCAGGTTCCATTTCAGTCAATGGACGCCGAAGTGGCCCTGCTTCCATTCCCATTAGATTCAACGCCTTCTTAACAGGAATCGGATTGACTTCACAAAATAGTGCATCAATTAGTTCAATGGCATCTAATTGGATTTTTCTGCTTTTATCCACATCACCATTCCAATAACTTTCACAAATATCATGTGTCTGTGTAGGTGCAACATTAGACAGTACTGAGATGACACCCTTCCCCCCAAGAGAAAGAAGTGGAACAATCTGATCGTCATTTCCAGAATACAAATCAACACAGCCATCTGCAAGTGACATTAGTTTTGCTACCTGTGAAATATTTCCGGTTGCATCTTTTACGCCTACAATATTGGGGACATTCTGGCAAAGTGAAACAACTGTTTCCGGAAGGATATTAACGCCACCCGTTCTACCTGGAATATTATATAGAATAATTGGCAGATCTACTTCACTTGCAATCATTGTAAAATGTTCCAAGAGTCCCTTCTGAGTCGCTTTATTATAATATGGAGTCACAATCAGTAACGCATCTGCTCCATGTCTTTGTGCTTCTTTCGAAAGATGAATTGCTGTTTCTGTACTATTGGATCCTGTTCCTGCAACCACCGGGATTCTTCCTGCTACTCTTTCAACACAGAACCTGATACACTCTAAATGCTCCTCGTGGCTTAATGTTGATGCTTCTCCTGTTGTACCGCATACGATGATTGCATCCGTCTTGTTTTTTATCTGGTACTCAATCATTTCTGCAAACTTGCTATAGTTTACTTCTCCATTTGGTTTAAAAGGTGTGACAATCGCAACACCAGCTCCTGTAAAAACAGCCATATTCTTCCTCCTTAATCATAAAAAAAGCCGACACAAATGGTCAGCTTGTAAACAAAACTCAGATCATTTGATAGCACTCCATCTGTAAGATGACAGTCATATTGTTCTTCACAACATGCCCAAGACTTGATCCAAAGGTGATCTCCTCTTTCGGCGTTTTCCCCTTTCGTCTCTCTTCGTCTGTGCCTTCCACATCCAAAAGACTACTCATGAACAACGCAACCTCTACCGAAATAAATATAAAATTATACAAGCATCATATCATCAGTTTTGAACACTGTCAACGTAAACAATCTACCACACCTTATATTTTAGCGTCTCAATTTTTGAAATTTCATCTGCTACTTTACACAGGTCTGTGTCCAGTTGTATCCCTGTAATAATAATAGATGTTTCTTCCGTTTTCGTCCCAATAATTGTCATCAGGTCTTCTACTGTAATGATGTGATTATCAATCAGTCCCAGAACTTCGTCTAAAATAAGCAAATCGCAACCACCAGTTGCTAATACTTTCTTTGCAAAATTCAAGCCATTCTTAATATTTTTAATTTCTTCTTCTTTTTCGCATTCACTCAATTTATTGAAATCTCCTTCCGACTTTTCAAATCGGAAAAATTTGATTTCTGGCTCTAGTCTCTTGATAAATTCATTTTCTGCCAGTCCTTTTAAAAACTGAATGATGACAACACTCTTCCCCATGCTTGCAGCCTGAACCGCTTTTCCCAAAGCCGCAGAAGATTTTCCGTGCCCGTCACCACTATAAATATGTATCATACCCTGACTCATCTTTCACCTCTATGCATCAAATCACATCTGTTTTATCAACTTTTCACTATTTTCCACAAATAAATCGTGTTTATTGTAACATAAGAAGGCTAAACTCTACAATCTTTTTTATACTTCTTCCTATTTATTTATATAAGATTTACTTGTAATTAATAGAAAATGTGATAAACTTATAGAGCTGCAAAAAATGATGTAATTCATGTGGCAGATTTCTATCTGTTACATTATGAGGTAAAAAATGGTTCAAAAAAGAGAAGACGTAAGAAATATCGCAATTATCGCCCATGTAGATCACGGCAAAACGACCCTGGTAGATGAATTGTTAAAGCAAAGCGGGACGTTTCGAGAACATCAGGAAGTTGCCGAGAGAGTCATGGACTCAAATGATATAGAACGTGAACGTGGAATTACTATTTTAGCCAAAAATACTGCAATTTCCTACAAAGGAGTAAAAATCAATATCATTGATACTCCTGGACATGCCGATTTTGGTGGGGAAGTAGAACGTGTTTTAAAAATGGTAAATGGTGTTGTCCTTGTTGTTGATGCCTTTGAAGGCGCAATGCCACAGACAAAATTTGTTCTCAGAAAAGCGCTTGAATTGTCTCTTCCTGTTATTGTCTGTATTAATAAGATTGACAGAGCCGAAGCAAGACCCGAAGAAGTAATTGATGAAGTGTTAGAACTTTTTATGGACTTAGATGCTACCGATGAACAGCTTGACTGCCCATTTGTATTTGCATCTGCAAAATCAGGAATTTCAAGTCTTGATGTAAATGAAAACGGAACAGATATGATTCCTCTGTTCGAGACAATTCTCGACTATATTCCTGCTCCAGAAGGGGATCCCGACCTTGGAACTCAAGTCTTAATCAGCACAATTGATTATAATGAGTATGTTGGAAGAATCGGTGTCGGTAAAGTTGACAACGGAAGTGTTCGTGTTAACCAGGAAGTGTTGCTCGTTAATGCACACGAACCCGAAAAACAAAAGAAAGTTAAAATCAGTAAATTATATGAGTACGTTGGTCTGAATAAGGTTGAAGTAACACAGTCTACTATTGGTTCTATTGTAGCAATCTCTGGAATTTCAGATTTACATATTGGTGATACGCTCTGTTCTTCTGAAAATCCCGTTCCAATCATGTTTCAGAAGATATCCGAGCCAACCATTGCAATGCAGTTTATTGTAAATGACTCTCCTCTCGCAGGAAAAGAAGGTAAGTTCGTGACAAGCCGTCACTTACGTGACAGACTTTTTCGTGAGCTGAACACTGACGTAAGTCTTCGTGTTCAGGAAACAGATACTGCTGATTCCTTCAAGGTTTCTGGTCGTGGAGAACTTCATTTATCTGTTTTAATCGAAAATATGCGTCGTGAAGGTTTTGAATTTGCGGTTAGTAAGGCTGAAGTTCTTTACAAAGAAGATGAAAATGGGAAAAAGATGGAACCTATGGAGCTTGCTTTTATTGATGTTCCCGAAGAATTCTCAGGTAGCGTTATTGATAAACTCGGCCAAAGAAAAGGGGAGCTTCGCAATATGGGGCTTGCAACTG
>CANRNK010000173.1 GCA_947631985.1 uncultured Lachnospiraceae bacterium
TTAAGTAACGGTATGATTAAGTACTTTCCAGATAGCTTTGAGGATGAGCGTAAATTTTGCAAAGCATTGTTCATAAAAAAGTATCCAAGTAGCTTATCTGATCGATTCCTAAATGAAATCACATCACTTCCAGTTCACTCCATTGTCAGCATTGATGTAGTGCCAGTTCCAAAGGATTTGACCACTAAGGTATTGCAGAAGAAATATCTGGGCATTGAATCTGATATCATCAAACAGCAGAGAGTTCGTAACAAGAACAATGACTTCTCGTCCGATATCTCCTATGCTAAGAGAACGGAAAAGAAGGAAATTGAAACCATCATGGATGATGTGCGTGAGAATGACCAATGCCTGTATTATGTAGCGGTGACAATCATTTTGATGGCAGATTCAAAAAAGGAATTAGAGAGTATCAGTGAAACCGTAGAAACTATTGGAAAGCGTAACAGCTGCACTATTGATGTGCATTATCTGAAACAGAGAGAGGCATTAAATACAGCATTGCCGATTGGCGTAAGGCAGGTAGAAAATATGAGAACCATGCTTACCCAAAGTCTTGCTGTATTGATGCCTTTTAATGTGCAGGAATTGAATGATGCAGGTGGTAATTATTATGGTATCAATCAGGTATCAAAGAATATTAATATCGGAAATCGTAAGAGATTAATTAATGGTAATGGTTTTGTATTTGGTGTTCCTGGATCAGGAAAATCTTTCTTCTGTAAGATGGAAATGGGAAATGTATTCTTGTCTGGAGACGATGAAATCATAGTGATAGATCCAATGAACGAATATTTTGATATTGCTGAAACCTACGGTGGAACAGTTGTAAATATGTCAACATATACCGATAATTATGTGAATCCGATGGCAATGGATGTATGGAACTTGGATCAGAATGATTCCAAAGGATGGGTAAGAGAAAAAGGTGAATTTATGCTGGGACTTTGTGAACAGTGTATCGGCGATTCCCTAAATTCCAGACAGAAATCCATTATTGATAGATGTGTAAGAAAGCTGTATATCGACATCGCCAGATGCAGAGAAAAGTATATTCCAGTTATGTCAGATTTCTATGAGTTATTGAATCAGCAGCCAGAAGAGGAAGCAAAAGACATCGCATTATCACTGGAACTGTTCGTTAATGGATCACTTAACATCTTCAATCATCAATCGAATGTGGATGTTGACAATCGCTTCACAGTTTATGGAATCAGAGACTTAGGTGCAGAATTATCGCCCATTACCATGCTTGTCATGATGGAAAGTATCCAGCAGAGAATCGTGGAGAATGGAAAGAGAGGGAAAGCAACTTGGCTCTATATTGACGAATTTCACGTCTTACTAAATTCCGAGTATTCTGCAAAGTATTTACAGCAGTTATGGAAAAAAGTAAGAAAACAGGGTGGTTTATGTACTGGTATCACTCAGAACGTCGTCGATCTGTTACAAAATTACACAGCAACCACAATGCTTGCGAACTCTGAATTTGTAGCGTTATTAAAGCAGGCAAATACAGATAGTTCAAAAATGGCAGAGGTGATAGGTGTGTCAGAAGCACAGCTTCGATTTGTAACTAACAGTCCATCAGGTATGGGGCTTATCAAGTGTGGTAGTGCAGTAATTCCATTTGACAATCAGATTAATAAGGATACAGGTTTGTACAAGCTTTATAATACTAATATCCATGAGAAGATTGCCGAACAGAAGGCAAGGGAAGCAATGGAAAATTCTTTAGCTGAATAGGTCATGGAATGGTATAATGTCATTAGGTGTCGAAAGGCACCTTGTGACACAAATAAATTATTTGATGTTAGGTGTATTTATTCGCATTTAATCGTTATAAAGATATTCTAGAGTTTATGTATGGACTGACTTACAAAATTACAGGAACACGGAAAGGGATTGGTGGGGTATAATGGAAAAAATAAATGTTGATTTACAAAATTGTTTTGGAATTCAAGAAATGCATCATGAATTTGATTTTCATGGAGACAATATAATTGCTATATATGCACGAAATGGACTGATGAAAACCTCATTTGCTAAAACATTTCAAAAAATTCAGGCAAACAAGACAGATGATATATGTGATGCTATTTTCGGCGATGCTGGAAATATGACAGTTAAAATTGATGACAGAGATATAGTAAGTGATGATGTGTTTGTTATCAAATCTTTTGAGAGTTCTTATGAATCAGATATAACAACCCTTTTGGTAAAAGATACAATTAAGGAAAGACTAAGTGATGTTCTTAAGGCACGCGATAAATTATTTAAAGCCCTTGAAAAAACGTCAGGATTAAAGATAAAGAAAACAGCAGGTGGAAAAGCAACATATGAACTTGAGACAGCACTTATCGAGGATTTTGGATTTACAGAAACTAGTATTTTATTAAATTTGGATGCACTAATTGCAGAAGAAAGAGTGTTGTATTGTGGAAAGGTTTCTTACTCAACTATATTTGATGCAACTGTGATGAAAAAAATAAAATCTCATGAATTCCAAACACAAATTCAGGCTTTTATTTCAAGTAGTGACCGTGTATATGAATCGTTTGCATATTTGGAAAAGGGACAACTAACCTTACCTAAATTAAAAGATATTCGCAAATCACTGGAAAAAGATTGTTTCTTTGTTCGTAGCAATCAGTTGGTATTGGCTGGAACAGAGACTGTTAGTGATATGAATGAACTTGAGAATAAAATATCTGAAATTGAGACTGCTATTCGTCAAGTTCCTGAATTACAAGCAATAGAAAGTATGCTAAATGATGCTAAAGGAATGTCATTAAAAGATGAGATTGAGACACATCCAGAAATTGTTGAATTTTTGGCACTTGATAAGTTGCCTGTCCTTCGCAAAGCTTTATGGCTTTCATATATTAGTGATAATCAAAGATTATTTGATGATTTGTGTGAGAAATATGGTGCCCTTTCTGATGAAATTGATGCGGTAGATTTGGATGATACACCATGGAAACAGGCACTGGATATTTTTAATAAACGATTTAGCATACCTTATTCTATGGAAATTTCAAATCTTAAAGGTGCAATTATTGGTGAAAGTATTCCGCGAATTGAGTTTTCGTTCAAAAAAGGAGATAGAACAGTAAAAATTGACCGTGCAAAATTGGACGAGTTAGATACACTAAGTCAAGGAGAGAAGAGAGCCTTATATTTGCTGAATATTATCTTTGACATTGAACAAATTAGAAAGACACACAGAGAGAAATTGTTAATTATAGATGATATTGCTGATTCCTTCGACTATAAAAATAAATATGCTATTATTGAATATCTTTACGAATTGGCTCAGGAAGATCAGTTCTATCTATTGGTTCTTTCACATAATTTTGACTTTTATCGAACAGTATCAAGTCGATTAAACTTAAAAAGAGAGAATAAACTGACAGCCAATACTGATGGAATAATTATCTCTATTACACAAGAACATTATCAGAATCAGCCATTTGAACAGTGGAAGCAAAATCCAAACAAAAAAAATGTACTTGCACTAATTCCATTTGTTAGGAATCTTGTTGAGTTTGGACAGGATCGAAATGTTTCCCAAACAGGTGATGATTATTTGTTTCTTACTGCGTTGCTTCATGAAAAGTCAAATTCACATCAAATTACTTTTGGTCAGATACTTCCGTTATACCTTTCTTATGATGGAGTAACCGCATTTCATGAGGAAGTACAGTTAGGCGATTTAGTTTTAGGGTCATTATACAATGTTTGTGACGCAATAACCGCTACAGATACTCGGCTTGAAAATAAAATTGTTCTTGCTATGGCGATACGACATAAAGCAGAAGAATATATGATAAGGCAAATCAATCAGTACCAAGGACGAATGATATGGAGAAACGGGCGCCAAAATTGTTCAGGATCAAGTTCAGAGTTTTTAGTAGCAATGTCTAACATGACCAACCAAACGAGAGAATTACTAAATGGGTATAAGCAGTTTGGTGTGGACAATTCAGTTGCTATTCTTAATGAAGTTAATATTATGACTCCAGAGAATATTCACTTAAACTCATTTATGTATGAACCTATTTTGGATATGGATATCCTAGAATTACTAGACTTATATGACAGAATAAAAAGCTTGTAAGAAAAAATAGATTGACGGTCTAAAAGAAATTGAAAAAAATAAATTGGTTAAGGAGTTTAGATAATGAAAAACCACAAACTGATAGATGGTAGACTGCTTCAAACCAATAAGAAATTTTCAGCACTCAAAGAATCTCAAAAGACAAAAATTGCAGAGTGGGAATATGAAGCATATAAGGACTGTTATCTGAAATATAAGAAAGTGCCTGACAAACGCAGAGTAGATGAGATTCTGATTTCTGTATTTGAAAAGATAGAAGCCGCTGAAATCTGGATTCCAGAAGATGAGATATACAAGCATTATCAAAGCAGGCA
>CANRNK010000174.1 GCA_947631985.1 uncultured Lachnospiraceae bacterium
TTCCTACAAAGCATAACGGACATTCAAAATCTTCTGGAATATCCTCCCACTTTGTACCAGGTGCAATACCACCTTCTCGTGATTTCAAGTATTGTTCTTGCTGTATGTGTGGCACTTGTCATCATCGGAGGATTGAAGAGAATTTCTACTGTTTCTGAAATCGTCGTTCCATTTATGGCAGGTCTTTATGTATTCGCTGCACTCACGATACTAATAACAAACATAACAAAAATTCCTGATGCTGTTGTTACAATTATCGAAAGTGCCTTTGGTCTTCGTGCTGCTGCCGGCGGTGCTCTCGGCGCTGTTATGGTAGCTATGCAAAAAGGTATTGCCAGAGGTATTTTTTCTAATGAATCCGGTCTCGGAAGTGCCCCCATCGCCGCTGCTGCTGCACAGACTGAAGAACCAGTACGTCAGGGGCTGATTTCTATGACAGGCACATTCCTTGATACAGTTGTTATTTGTACAATGACAGGTCTTTGCATTGTAGTCACAGGAAGCTGGAATGTCGGATTACAGGGTGTCGCTGTCACAACGAAAGCTTTTCAGGATGGGCTCCCTTTCCCCGCTGTTATAAGCTCATTTATCCTGATGATCTGTCTCGTCTTTTTTGCTTTTACAACGATTCTTGGATGGGATTATTACAGTGAACGCTGCCTGGAATATCTTGTGAATGGTAATCAGAAAATTGTAAAAGCTTATCGTTGGCTATATATCCTTGCTGTATTTATCGGACCTTATATGACAATATCCGCCGTTTGGACCATCGCCGATATATTTAACGGTCTGATGGCATTCCCGAACCTGATTGCACTCGTCGCATTGAACGGTGTTGTCATTGCTGAAACAAGAGAATTCTTTAAGATCAAAAGGTTTTAATCAATACCAATACTGAATTCTGTACGAAGCAAGTATAAAAGAGGTGCAGCCAAAAAATGGCTGCACCTCTTTTTATGTGGTATAAACTATATTTTATATTTTGCCAAATCTATCTGAAAACTCTTGATCATGGAGTCAAATACTTTGATCTGGTCCGTAAGTTCATGAATATGCTCAATATAGACTGCAACATTTGAATTTGCTTCCTGTGTTGCTGCTGAGTTTTCTTCAGCAATTGCTGCAAGATTCTGAATGTTGTCAAATGCTGAGTTAATATTTTCAGCTTCCTGTTTCAGTTCCTGTGAGGTCTTGACCATAAGACCCGAAACCGTTCCAAGGCGTTCGTTCGATTTTTCAGAAGTTACAACTGCATTTTTTAATTTGCCATTCTCTGACTCAAGGACTGTATACTGAACGTCAATTCCGTTCACGACTGTTCCAATACTGGATACGAATGTTGTCAGACTGTCATTGATCTTGCTGACAGCACTGTTCGTCTCCTCTGAAAGTTTTCTGACTTCTTCCGCCACTACCGAAAATCCTCTTCCTGCTTCACCAGCTCTGGCAGCTTCAATGGAGGCATTCAGTGCAAGCAGATTGATCTGCTGTGCAATCGCCGAAACGATGGATACGATCGAAGTAATATCATCTGCTTTTTTCTGTAATTCATTGCTGTTATTTTTGATATGGCTGAACTGATTTAGAACATCATTGATCTCTGTAGCAGTACCGGATACTTCATGGAAGCTCTGTTCGATTCCACCTACGGCTTCTTCAATTTTTGTTTTGTTCTCATCACTTTCCTGCGATACTGCAGTAATATTATTAATACTTTCATTCAGGACACTGACAACACGTTCTGTATCTTCCGCCTGTGAGATTGCGGCAGTTGCAACTTCTTCGAGAACATCTGTAATCTCATTTGATGTATTCTGCATCGTCGTTGCAATTTTGGCAACCGAATTATTAAATGTATACATTTCATCAACAATCGCATTGAAGTTGATAAAGTCTTTCTGAACATTTCTTTTTACCTGGTTGATTGATTCCATCATACCTTCATACTCATCATTTGATCTGATATGAAGGGACTCCATGAAATTTCCATCTCCAAGCTGTGTCAGTTCTTCCATAACCTTGGAAAATGGTCTTTGGAATAACATCCCCGTTACCGATGTCACGACTAAAGTCAAAACTCCAATGATGACTGATGATACAATACTTCCTGTGACAGGAATTGCGGCAAGCAGAATCAAAACTGCTCCAAGAATTGACTGTTTCAAATATGCCTTTTTCAAAATGCCAAATGAAAAAATTCTATTCAATGCATACTTCTTGACCGACTGGATCTCCTGTTCAAAAGTAAGTTTTAACTGCGTTTCATTTTGAGCCTGTGAAACTACTTCAACTTCAATTTTTTCTTTAAAAAAAGTTGCTACACCTTTGATCAGTCCCTGAAGATAATCCTCCATGCCTCGTTTTGATCTGTACGTAAATAAAATTTCATGGGATCCGATCGGTGTTACGTCAAGAATGGGAGGTGTTGCACCTTTAAATCTCTTCATAACAATAACATGCACATCATTCATTGATTTTAAAAACTGGTATGCTGAATCGTGTCTGAAAAATCCCGGATAATTCTTACTGAAAGTTTTTATATTCTGCTGCCCCATCGTGCCCCAGATTTCTTTATGATTCTTGCCTACTGCATTCCCGATATGGTCAACAATTCCTTTTGCTACGCTATCTGCAACATCTTCTATTGGTGAAAACACTTTATCAGCCGGAAGCTGATGTGCCTTTAATGCACTGTTTACGATCTCATCACCAAATAATTTTCTGCAGGACTGTACCCATGATGATACGACTGTTCCTTTCATGTCATTTCCTCCTAGTATAAAATGGTAACTGCTCTTATTTTATCACAGGCTATATGAATAAGCAATCAGATTTGACTTGAGTTTTCGTAGTTTTATCCACAAACCCCTTGTTTCACTGGTAATGCAATGAACAACTTTCAGAAAATGCCCAAAATATAAGGAATCACCAGTCCTTTTGTAGTAGAATTAAGTTGCGAAACAAAATCTACACTAAACAATAAAGAAAGGGATTCCTCATGCTTAATTCTACTACAAAAACCTACACTTTGAAACGTGAAATTTTATCTTTTTCAAACAAAATATCCCGTAAGCTTTCCAAACCAGACAAAAAGTTTACTGCGGACATAACCTATGGCATGTTAGCTTCTGGTAGTTGTCTTCTGACTGATATTGTAGATCAACTTCACGAAGACTCTAAAAAGGTCAACAGTGTTGAGCGCCTTACCAGACATTTAAATAAAGGGACTTCCAAACAAGCCTTACTTTCTTATCTTCAAACTGTTCGTAAATGGGTGCCCGATGATCCGGTAATCCATATCGATGACAGTGACGTCATCAAGCCTGACGGATATAAGTTTGAGGCTCTTGGTATGGTAAGGGATGGTTCCAAAAGTACTAAAACAAAAAATGTCTACGAGAAAGGCTACAATGTAACAGAGGCCTGTGTCATGACAAAAGACAATCATCCTGTCAGCATTTACTCCAAAATCCATTCTTCAAAAGAAAAGACCTTCACCTCTGTCAATAGCGTTACCTTCGATGCCATGGAGCGTGGAAAAGCAATGTTTGGAAAAGCTACTTTTGTTATGGACCGGGGTTATGATGATAATAAGATGTTCCTTAAGCTTGATGAATTAAAACAGGACTATGTGATTCGGCTTACTGCTAAAAGAAAGCTCCTTTTCTATAACAAATGGGTAGCTGCCACAGAACTTCGAAATCGTCGGAAAGGTAAAATCACGACACCTGTATTATATAAAGGTAAAAAACAGGAGGCTTATCTATCCCATGTGAAGGTTCAGATCACCGCATCCAGAAAAGACATTTTTCTGGTTCTTGTCTATGGCATCACAGAGTATCCGATGATGCTCGCAACGAACAAAGAATTAAAATCCAGAGATGATGTAATCCGGATTGCAAGACTTTATTTCTCCCGCTGGCGCATCGAGGAATATTTCCGCTGCAAGAAACAGGTCTTCCAGTTCGAAAACTTCCGAGTTCGGAAACTGAAAGCAATCAATGCTCTAAATTTTTACATTACCATGTGTATGGCATTTCTTGCGCTGGTTTCAATGAAAGCAGAAACAAATGCCCTAAAAGTTTCAATCATACAGACAGCAGCTCCTATAAAGGAAAAAGTTCAATTCTGCTATTACCGATTAGCGAAAGGTATTTCTGGTATACTGTCGTATGCAAAAGAAGGTGTCAGGCTTTGGTTCAGAACAAAACGTCCTGCATACCGTCAACTTTGCTTTAAGCTGATCGCATAAATAGATAACATAATATTTCTCTTAAAGTCCGGTTCCCACGGGGCTTGTTTCGGTGACTCTATTCGAAGTATTGTCCTTTTATTTTTCAAAAAAAGACAGATTGGTGCTTTAGGAGAAGTTATATTTTTTAAAAATTACATTTTACGGAAACTCAAGCTATTTT
>CANRNK010000175.1 GCA_947631985.1 uncultured Lachnospiraceae bacterium
GCACCTGCAGAAACCATTGTCGAATAAAGACGAATTGGTCTTGTAGGAAATGGAAGAATCTCTGCAGTATCCTTCTCATATTTTCCTGATTCCTTTATAAGTGCAGCATATTCCAGGACCTTTTCTTTTCCTGCATCATTTAGTGTAGAGAGAGGATTACCTGGATTTACTCCAAAATAATCTTCATATACATCAGTAATTTCTAATATCTTGCACAGGGTAAGAAAAGTAGTGACACTTGGATCACTTCCATTTTTTTCCCAGCTTGATATGGTTTTATAGCTGATGTTGATTCCTTCTTTTTTAAGTGCAGTTGCTAATTCTGGCTGTGAATAGCCTTTCTTTTTTCGATTTTTAGAAATGATCTGTCCTACCGAGTACATAATGTGTACTCCTTTCTAAGCCCTTCATGAGCGATTTTTGTTTGTGAGTGTCTCATTTCCACAGATACAGAATAGCACGATACCAGCAGAAATGCAATTAAAATCTAATAATAACAGATTAAATCAACCAAAGCGACCATTGAAATCTTATTAGAGTAGATATATACTTGCACTTACAAGGACGGATGACAACGAGTGAAAACGAACTTGTATGGATAACAGATTTTCTGATGGAAGGGAGGTAACTGGTCATGGGACGGACCATATTACACAGTGATGTAAATTGTTTTTACGCATCAGTGGAGCACCTGCATCACCCAGAGTTAGAAGGTAAGCCGATAGCTGTTGGTGGAGATCCTGAATCAAGGCATGGGATAATACTTACTGCAGATTACATTGCAAAAAAACACGGTGTGAAGACAGGCATGGCATTATGGCAAGCGAAGCAAGTGTGTCCGGAGCTAACATTTATCGCTCCCAGGATGGACCTGTATCTAAGATTTTCCAGAATGGCCCATGAAATATATGGTGACTATACGGATTTGCAGGAGCCGTATGGTATTGATGAATCCTGGCTTGATGTGTCAGCCAGTGCATCTGTCAAAGGAGATGGCGAAAAGATAGCAAAAGAAATCAGCAACCGGATGAAGAAGGAACTGGGAATTACAGTCAGTATCGGCATATCTTACAATAAGATATTTGCAAAATTAGGTTCTGATTATAAAAAGCCGGATGCCATTACCACCATGTATGAGAATGAATTTCAGACAAAGGCATGGGATCTTCCAGTATCGGATCTTCTATATGTAGGGAGGTCTACCCATCAGAAGCTTGCACGATTTGGAATTAAGTCCATCGGAGATTTAGCTAGAACGGATGAGAAAATGTTGAACCTACAGTTGGGAAAGATGGGAAGTATTTTATGGGCTTTTGCAAATGGCTATGATAATTCTCCTGTAAAAATAGAGAATACCCATGCACCAATCAAATCTGTAGGAAACAGTACAACAACACCGAGAGATCTTTTGACAGATGAAGATGTAAAAATAGTCCTCTATATGTTATCAGAAAGTGTTGCATCCAGGCTCCGTAAAAATGGATTTCGTTGTAGAGTCGTGGAAATCAGTGTTCGTGACAATGAGCTGTATTCTTTTACCAGACAGCATAAAATCATGAATGCCACAAATATTACAGGCGAAATTGCAGAAGAGGCCTATCGTATTTTTAAGGAAAATTATACTTGGCATAAGCCAATCCGAAGCATTGGAGTTAGAGGTGCAGACCTTGTAACTGATGATTACTGGGAGCAGATAGATCTGTTTTGCAGTATGGAGAAACGGGAAAAGCTGATGAAAATGGATGAAGCAATGGATGAACTGAGAAGAAGGTTTGGATACTTCTGTGTTCAAAGAGGTATCATGTATCAAGATAAAATATTGTCTACACTGGATGCGGAATCAACCCACACCGTTCATCCACATGGATATTTTGGGTAATATTTTAGGAGGTTATTGTGGAATCGAGCAAAGTATATGTTGATGTAAATGCAACATTTTCAAAGGATGGAAGACTGATTCCAAAGAGTTTTATTTGGACGGATGGTCATCAGTATGAGATTCAAATGGTAAAGGATGTATGTAGAGCAGCAAGCCGGAAAGCAGGTGGAGTAGGAATCAGGTACACTTGTATTATCGATGGACGAGAGAGCCATCTATACTATGAAGATAACAATATGTGGTTTGTAGAGGGTAAGTGATTATTGGATTGAGAAGAAATGTATTGGGGATCAGCATAGAAGGAATATGGCAGATGGCGCGGACTTCGGCGTATCGGAACTCATCTGCCACAATAAAATCATCAATGGTTTTGATTTCCCTTTATCCATTGATAATAAGAGTAAACTTATTACCAGGAGGATTATTTGATGATTGAAAGAATAGTTAAGAGAGAAATTCATTGTCCAGTTTGCGGAAAAGTAGTATGCAAAGCAAAGAACGGATCAGAAGTAGATATACATTGTGACAGATGCAACAGTGATATTATTGCCACTGTAACCGATGGGATGATTTCTACGATGGAAGACAGAAGAAACAAGATTTCCAAAAGACAAGGAGCAGTCAGCGTTAGTGTTATGAAGGAAAATAAGAAAACCAGTAAGAAGATGGGAGAAGGCAGATGCTTGAATACAATGGTTATGTGATAGAACAATCAAATCAAGCACCATTTTATGATGTGATGGTTTATAAGGATGGAAGATTTATTATGCAGGCAAGTGTGTCTGGAGTATTGGAAGAGGAAGAATTGAAGACAGCAGTTGATCAGATGATTGAATTAAGTAGAAACTTTCAGAAAAAGCAATTATCGAAATAGAATTAAAATTGTATCGCAATAAAAACTGAATACATTGAGACATCGAGGGTAGCGGTAGATTGGACAGGTATTCATAGAAATCCTGAATCCTCAGTACCGACAGTTGATGATCAAGAGTTTGTTACGAGTTGGAAAAAGCAGAGAACTTTTAGGAGCCGACAAAACGGAAATAACGCCATGTGGTATGTATTACCATAGGTTTATTTATAATCGTTTTGATCGGGTCCTTTTTTTCTGTCTCAAAAGTTGTGCTTATTTCCGTTTCGTGTTCCAGAAACGGAGAGAAAAATGAAGAAAATTGATAATAGCACAATGGGTGGAAGAATTAGGGAACAGAGAATTAAGATGGGAATGACACAGGAGCAACTTGCAGACAAGATGTTTACTACAAAGATGACAATTTCACACTATGAGAATAATCTGACGGATATTAAGGGAAGCGTGATTGTGGAGATCGCAGGGATTTTAGGAACGACTACAGGGTATTTACTGAGTAATGAGATTGTACTAGGAAATTTGAATGACCAGATGAAGGAAATGATAGAGATATTTCTGAGATTAGCAAATGATGGGATTCGAGAAGTAGCAAAGGAACAGGTAAAATTACTTCTAAAAATGTGGTAATTATTAAAGAAATAGCATGAAGAATTGTTATTGTTCGACTGATGTTATAAAATAAGTTTAAGTAATTAAAATACTTGTTCTTTATCATATGAAAGAATCTAGAAGGTGGAAGTTACTATATAGATTTCAGGGGGAATGACTATGAAAGCTGAAAAAATAGCTAATATTGAAGTGATATACAATTTATTAAAGGAAAAATTATCAGACTCAGAATTTTATATAAGAAAAGATAGGACACATCAGAAGAAACTTATCATTTCAAGATTAGATACGAAAAGTCATGAAGCAGAAATATATGAAAATTCAAGAGATGGGTTTTACAAAATAAACACACTAAATTATAGTACCGAATTGGAAAGAGTGCTTAAAATAAAACCTAGTTATCATGATAAATTTGATATGAAATATGTTTTTAAGGTTACATATGAGGAATTAATGACGGGAGTCACAGGCGTATTTACTAATAAACCAATAGAAAATCATTGGCAGAATAAATCAAGGAATAAATGGATTAGAACTGCAAATATGGCTAAGTATGATGTTGTTTCAGCCTTTAATGATTTAAATGAAATTGATTGGACAAAATCAAAATTTGATATAAAAAAAGGAGATTTAGTTTATATTTACGTTGGGAAACCATTTTCTAGAATTATGTATAAAACAGTATGTATAAGGGATGATATTTCAGCAGATGAAGTGAATAATAACGATTTACAATATTGGAAAATAGAATATGAACAGGATTTGTTGAAAACGTATGTTAGATTACAACTAATAGAAAAATACGATGACGACAGACTATCATTAAATGCAATGCAAGAAAGAAAAATAATAAAAGGAAGTATTCAGGGCGCTTACAAATCTGATAATTATCCAGAATTGTTTCAATATATTGAGGAAACTATAGGCGGTAGAGATGACATTTTAAACGCTAATTCAGAACAAGATAATGTAATATCCTTTCCAGCATCAAATACATATGAGCTAATTCAGAAAACATTAATTCATGCACATCCTATAAAGAAA
>CANRNK010000176.1 GCA_947631985.1 uncultured Lachnospiraceae bacterium
CAAAAATCTATGGGAGATAAGCTGAAAAATGAGACTACAAGTGGCGAGGCCATGAGAAAAAAGCTTCGTCATGGAAGGGCTGATAATACACTTACCAAAGAAGATGTAAAAAACATCAGGAAGGTCAAACGTCAGGGAAGAAAAAAGATTTATCGGGAGACTGCGGTATCAGCAACAACTCATAATCAGATTTCCAACAGTAATGAGGATAATAATGCAGGAACCGAAAGTTTGAACCGTGGAACCCAGGCGGCAGAGGAAGTGATTTATAAAGCAAAACAGAATCATTACAGTAATAAATTCCATGAGAAAAAGGCGGCTGAAAATATAGCAGAGGAAGAGATGGCCAAAAAAGGAACTTCTTCTAATGCTGTTTCAAAGGAGCTTCAAAAGAAGCGTCTCCGAAAGGAAATGGAATCGGCGGCTCAGAAAAAAGCGGCGAAAGAAAGTGCAAATAGTTTTGGCAGTCTGAGTAAGAAATTTGTCGATAAATCAGAAGAACTTGCAGGAATGATTGGAGAATTTATGGCTGAGCATCCTATTGAAATTGCCATTGCCGTGGCTATTGGACTCTTGTTATTGGTGTTAATTAGCAGCTTTTCCTCCTGTTCCATGATAGGTGGAGGTGTTCAGAATGTGACGATTGCAACCACTTTTACAGCCGATGATGCAGATATCATAGCAGTAGAAGCTGACTACAAAGAAAAAGAAACAGCCCTACAGAACACCATCAATCATATTGAAACAGACCATCCTGGGTATGACGAATATAGATATACACTAGCAGAAATTGGTCATAACCCATTTCAGTTAGCAGCACTACTTACCGTATTATATGAAGATTATTCTGAATCAGAAGTGCAGACTATGCTGCAGACAATTTATGACAGACAGTACAAATTGACAGTACAGGAAATTGTGGAAGTGAAAACCAGAACAGAAACGAGGACTGGACATAGAATAGTACATCATGCAGATGGAACCACCAGTAGTGAAAGCTATACCTATGAAGTGGAGGTTGAGTATAACTATTATATTTTACAGACAACGCTAGTGAATAATACCTGGGATACAGTCATGGCGGGACTTAATCTGACAGCAGACCAACAACAGCGATATGCATTGCTTATGGAGACTTATGGCAATAAGCCTGATATCTTTGGGGATGATGTTAATGCAGTTGCCGATCCGGGAGATTATCCTGATTATCAGGTTCCACCGGAAGCATTAACAGATCAGAAGTTTGCAAATATGCTGAATGAAGCAGAGAAATATCTTGGATATCCTTATGTATGGGGGGGATCTAGTCCAAGCACCAGCTTTGACTGTTCCGGATTTGTAAGCTATGTCATCAATCATTGCGGAAACGGATGGAATGTCGGCAGGTCAACAGCAAATGGACTTCTGAACAGATGTACCAGAGTATCAGCAGCAAATGCAAAACCTGGAGATCTCATTTTCTTTCAGGGAACTTATGATACCAGTGGTGCAAGTCATGTTGGAATCTATGTTGGGAAGGGCATGATGATTCATTGTGGAAACCCAATCAAATATTCTTCTGTAAATACGACTTATTGGCAGAATCATTTTCTCTGCTATGGAAGAATCAACTAAATAACAAAAATTTTAAGACTCTCCGAAAGGGGAGCTTTTACTATGAAAGGAAGAGATACGTATGTATGAAAAATTAGATAAGATTCGCGGTGACCTTGCAAAAGCAAAACTGCGCAGGGATGAAGCGGATGCAAAGGTGAAGGCTCTAGAAGATAAATTGAAGGAAGCCGAGAATTCACAGGTACTTGCGGATGTCAGTGCATTGAAACTTACACCAGAACAGGTAGCGCAGTTCTTACAGCTTGCAGCGTCTGGTCAGTTGCCACTTAATAATGGAACAGGACAGTTTGGAGTTACCCCACAAATGACCAACCAGGCAACAAAAGCAGATTATGGACCTAGAGTAGAAAGTGAAAATAAGGAACATGATGATTTTGATGAGGAAGATATGGAGGATTACGAAGATGAAAAATAGTATGAAAAAGAATATAAAAATGGTGTTAGCAGGTGTGATGACAGTTGCATCTATATTTCTTATTGGAGTTACACCAATCACAGCATTTGCACAGGTTCCAGAATGCACCTGTGAAACAAAATGCACAGAAGATTGTGTGGATCCAGACTGTGAGATTTGTAAGGAAGATATTTCCTTATGTGAAGGAACAGAAGCAGAACCAGTGGAAGAACCAGAAATAGAAGAAACCTATGGACCATTGACACCAGATGGAAATCTTTCACTTGTAGATGATTATGGAACCATTGAAGCTGGAGGCAAGCAGTTTATTACTGTTGTAACAAAAACAGGCAATTATTTCTATATTATCATTGACCGTGATGATGAAGGTGATGAAACAGTGCACTTCTTAAATATGGTAGATGAATCTGATCTGTTAAGTTTAATGGATGATGAAGAGGCACAGGCGTATGTTGACTCAATTGCTGCATCAGGAGATGCAGAAGAAGCTACTACTGAGGAAACAGTAGAGGAAACTACAGAGGAATCCTCGGAAGTTGTAGAAGAAGGAACAGAAAAAAAGAAGACCAATTATACAGGAATCATGGCAATTATTCTTCTTGTAACTGTAGGCGGAATTGGTGGTTATATCTATATGAAATCATCTAAGAATAAGAAACCAAAGAGTGCAGGCCCTGATCCAGATGCAGATTATTTAGATGAGGAAGAGGATTACCTTGCAGGACTTGAGAAAGAGGATGACATCGAGGAGGAAGAAATTGCAGAAGACTTTGATGAAAAATCTGAGGATGAAGAAGAGTAATAAAATTTATTAAATTACAGATTTAAGGGCAGTCGAAGGACTGCCCTATTTGAATGGAGGTAAATTATGGCAAAGAAATCTAGATATACAGAATATGCAAAAGGGTATCAGAAACTGAGAAAAGGTCAGAAGAGAGATAACAGATCCACAACAAAATCTGTCTTGCAGAAATTAAAGGATTTTAAAAATCAGGAGTTTTCCATGACAGTTCCAATTGGTGATACCAATGGAGAATGATAAATTATTTCATTTAGATCAAGTGGCAATCCGTATGGTAGAAGCACCACCATTAGCCAGTGATTATCCTATTAGTAGTCCAGAAGCTGCCATTAAACTGATGGCAGACATTTTGAAAGATTATGACAGGGAAGTGGTTGCTGTCATTAATCTTAGGCCGGATTTAAAACCAATTAACATGAACATTGTCAGCATGGGTGCATTAAATCAGTCGCTGATACATCCAAGGGAACTTATGAAAAGTACAATTCTCTCAAATGCATCAAGTCTGATGATAGTCCACAACCACACCACAGGCCGAGTCAGTCCGAGTAAAGAAGATATAAAAGTAACAGACAGAATGAATCAGATATGCACCCTATTAGGAGTTTCTTTGGTTGACCATGTAATCGTGGGACCGGGAGATTCCTATTTTTCTTTTCATGAAAAGGGGGAACTGCCATTATCAAAGATTCATCTGGCAGATAGTTTAGAAGAAATTGAAATGGAGGGAATGAAAGTGGCAGAAACAGCAACGCTAGAAAAAACAAAGAAAGAGATCGTCAGTTTTACAGTAGCAGAATGTGGAGAATTCCATGATTTAGGTGAGCTTCACGAGAATGTAGCTACGTTAAAAGAAGCAATTGCATTATTCGACAAAATTCCACCGGAAAGAATGAATGGAATTCCATCTATTGGAATTAGGGTCAGTGATGTCAATGCTCCTGAAATATTCTCGGAAATTGATGTGATGACTTCAAAAAGAATTGATGTAGATGTATTAGGATATAACCCGGAAATTGGTGGCAATGGGCAGGTGCAGTATGCAGTAGCAGAGATGATTCATACATTTCCTGATAAGAAAATTATTGGGGAGATTCCAGATAGTGTTCAGAAGAAAGTGCAGATTATAGAATCCAGGGAAAAACAGTCCGAGCAGTTAAAGAGTGTCATGGATCAGCTGGAAAAAGGAGTACAGGATGTATTTGCCAGTGATGATTATAAAAATCTGTTAAATGTCATGGCGAAGATGCCTAAGTATTCTCTAAATAATATGCTCTTAATTGCAATGCAGACCCAAGGAAAAGCCAGCATGTGTCAGAGTTTTACTGGCTGGAAAGCAATGGGCAGATTTGTAAAGAAGGGTGAAAAGGGATTGAAGATCCTGGCACCATCTCCATATACCATTCAGAGAGAACAAAATAAAGTCGATCAGGCAACTAGTAAGGTGATGATGGATAAGGATGGAGAACCATTAAGGGAAACAGTGGATATTAAAATGAATGCATTTAAAGTGGTAAGCACCTTTGATGTATCACAGACAGACG
>CANRNK010000177.1 GCA_947631985.1 uncultured Lachnospiraceae bacterium
CCTAGGGAAAGCATTTTGTAAAAGGTGGTTCCTGTGCTGATAATGATACTATTACCAGGCCTCTCTTTTAGCTGTTCCAGATTACAATCCAGCGAAGGGCCTGCTGCAATCAGGTAGATATCTTTCCCTTCCATTTTGTTCCAGACCTGTGCCTCTACCTCATCGGAAACAGAATCCTCATTTTTCAGAGCCTGCATATTTAATTTAAAATTAGTTTCAAGTAATATTTTCTGATTCCTAAAACTACTATCCGCAATAAAAAAAGCTCGGACCCTCTCTTTCATGGTATCCATTGCAATGTTATCAATAGAAGGTGCATGAATTACAAATCCATTTGGGTTCTGGGTAATCGCATCAAATAAATGATTCAGATTGGGATCATAATGCAAAGTGAGGCATGTTGAAAAAAGATGTGTGAAATCATACAGCATCAGATTCAAAATGATAATTACAACGTCCGGCTCATAGACATGAATCGGCAGTGCCAACGACAATTGATCTGTAAGTCCAAATACATGATGCATCAGACCAGCACCCAACACATGATACTCAAGTGCCTCCTCATGATAATACTGTCTTGCAAATGCCATCCCTTCTTCTCTTGGATCCTGATTTGAGTGATAGTACTTTGAATGTCCTGCTCTTGTCACTTTCAGTGTCTTGTATCCTTTTTGTGTCTCCTCAATCGTGTAGGTGACCCATTCTGTCTGAATGGGTTCCAGTAGATCCGCCTTCGCGAGATGCAGTTTTCTATATTCTGTCTCTAGCAAAGTAGCGAGTCGTTCGTCTCTCTTACGAAGGTTCTCGATGTTTGACTCAAATCTGTTCTCGATATACTTCGCCGGTAGCTTGTTTCCAAGCTTATCCTGTAACAGAATCAGATAAGGCTGAACCTTGAGCTCCAGATAATCCGCTAACAGAATCAGGTCATTTTCCTGCTGCGCTTCCATCAATTCTCCAAGCATACCAATTAAATAGGTGGAATCAATCAGAATCCCCTCTTCCAACAATGCATCTGCATGTTTCATTACTTCATCCAACGTCCTTTGGAAGTAAACCAGGAACTCACGAAAACGTCTGACTCCGCCATCAAAATCCTGAACTCTGATTGCCTCTTTACATTTCGTCAGCAGGTATAGAACCGAAATATTATTTTGATACACGAACAGCATATTCATATGGTTGATGTCCCCTCTTATTCACTCTCATATTTACCCTGTTATTATTTCTTTCATGATGAGCCCTTACTATACTTTCAATCGTACTATTAAGCCACTTAGTGCTCTTACTTATTGTAGTAAGAATCTACTCATTTGTCAAAAAAATCGTTGAAAATGCCTGCAAAAGAATGAGGATTGCATTCTCTGCAGGCATTTTCCTGTTATTATCTTCTTTTACCAAAAGTAGAAATTTACAGTGGAATATTTCCATGTTTTTTTGGCATCGCAACTACTTCTTTGTTCTTCAACATCTTCAGCGCTTTCAGTAATTTTTCTCTTGTCTCTTCCGGCTTAATCACTTCATTCACAAAACCTCGCGCGGCTGCTACGTATGGGTTTAGAAAACTTTGCTCATACTCTTCTTTACACTTCGCGCGCATCTCTTCTGGATTGACAGCTTCTTTTATCTTGCGCTTGAATGCAATGTTAACCGCACCTTCAGCACCCATAACCGCGATTTCCGCAATCGGCCATGCGAACACCATATCAGCTCCCATTTCCTTGGAATTCATCGCGATATAAGCACCACCATATGCTTTTCTCATTATCAGTGAAATCTTGGGGACTGTAGCCTCTGAATAAGCGTAGAGCATCTTCGCACCATGTCTTATAATACCATTGTGCTCCTGTGCCGTACCAGGCAGGAACGCCGGTACATCTACAAGTGTAATCAACGGGATGTTAAAACAATCGCAAAAGCGAATAAACCTTGCCATCTTATCTGATGCATGATAATCAATGGATCCGCCCATATGCATAGGCTGATTTGCAACAAATCCAACGCACTCTCCATTCATTCTTGCCCAACCAATTACTGCATTCTGTGCGAATTCCTTTTGTACCTCAAAAAAAGTTCCTGCGTCTGCAATACAGGCGATTACCTGTTTTACATCATACGGTTGTCTGGAATTGTCTGGAACAAGTTTGGTCAGGTCACAGCTTTTATCTTCCGCTCCAAACCCAAATTTCTTCTTGATTTCGCCTAATTTACTAATCACACGATTGACATGATGTGTTGTTTTCTGGCGCTCTTCCGCAAGAATAATTCCCGGCTTCTCCAGATAACTGGATGGAAGATACCCTAATAATTTACGGACCCCCATCAGACACTCTGCTTCAGAATCATAGGTGAAATGCGAGACACCACTCTTAGTTGCATGCACCATTGCACCACCCAGTTCATCGACAGTAACTTCTTCGTTAATAACCGTCTTGACAACGTTTGGACCCGTAATGAACATTTTCGAGATATCTTTTACCATGAAGATAAAATCACAAATGGCCGGTGCATAGCAGGCTCCACCTGAACACGGTCCTAAAATCACTGCAATCTGTGGAATCATTCCAGATGCCTTGGTGTGACGCAGGAACATCCCTGCGTAACCACTTAAGGAAGAGATTCCCTCTTCAATTCTTGCTCCACCACTATCATTCAAGAAAATTAATGGTGCTTTCATATCCATTGCCATATCCTGAATACGGCAAATTTTGTAGGAATGATATTCGCCGAGAGTTCCACCGATTACCGTAAAATCCTCACTTGCTACAAATACGAGCTTGCCATTCACTTCTCCATATCCGGTTACAACGCCGTCCCCTGGCACCCTCTTTTTATCCAGACCAAAATCATTGATTCTGGATTCTACCAGACCATCTACTTCTACAAAAGTGCCACGGTCAAGCAGAATCTCAATTCGCTCTCTCGCTGTCAGTTTTCCAGTCTTATGCTGCTTTTCTATTTTTTCCAGTCCACCGCCCTGTTCAGACTTACTTCTTCTTTTCTCCAGATCCAGTATGGCTTCATTCCAATTCATATACTTCCTCTTCTTTCATTCTTGTTCTTACATTTTTATTGCATTTTTGTTCCTGCATTTTTGTTCTTACTTTGAATCCTTATAGTTTGAAATTCAAATGCTTTGATATTCAAACTATAAGTATCATAAACTAAATAAGAACATTTGACAAGACCGAACGAAAAAATTCAAAAAAAAAGTGTCATCACTGTAATAGTGATAACACTCCTGCTGTTTGTTGATTGGCCTGTGAAAGCATGGCTTGTCCTGCCTGCTGTAATATTTTATCTTTAGAATAGGCAACCATTTCCTCTGCCATATCCACATCCCGAATCCCGCTCTCCGCTGCCTGGGTATTCTCTGATGTCTGAAGAAGATTCCTGGATGCTGCCTCTAATCTGTTCTGAATTGCACCGATTCTTGAGCGTTCCCCTGAAACGTACTCAATTCCTTCTTTGATTACAGCAATTGATTCTCTTGCACCGTCTTGTGTCGATAGATCAACATCAAATCCCGATCCCAAAATCCCCGCCGCAGACATATCTCCAATTCCAAATCGTAGGTATTCATTTGCTGATGTTCCCAAATGAATCAGCATCGTATTCTGTGATTTGTAATCAGGCCATGTTAGTTGAACGTTATATCCATTATAACTAATACTATCTCCTGCATCGTTAATCGCTTCCGCTGTTCCACTATTCGGGACAATTGCGCTCACACTACCTGAATCAATCAGAGAGTCTGCATTCGCATCTCCAATTTCATACCCAAATCTGTTAGAAAAAAAGGTGGTAAGTTCAGCACCACCCGAATCAGCTGCCGCCTGAGTTTTCTGTTTCATCGTTGTCATGATCGTATCAATCGACGGTCCATAGACCGTCTGTACTGCGTCCTTAAAAGTAGGTGCCGTCTTTAGTTCATTCATCAGCGCATCCCATTCATTGGTTCCCGGGTTGCTATCTCCATCCAGCTCATGCAGGTATCCAATAGCAAGCATTCCTGCCGCTGCTGTTTTCTTTGAAAACTCATCTCCAAGATAATCAAAATCCAAAATAGTATCCGTTGCGGCTTCCGCCGAAAGAACGCCTGCAGTTCCAAACTGAATCTCTTCTCCTATGATTGCATCACCAAGTCCCCACGAAAACCAGGTGGGTATGTCTGTTGCACTCGTATTCTGATTCATCACCACAGTGGTCAATTGATTGGTTAGGAGTCTGTCTGCCAAAAGTGCTCCTATTTCCGGTCCACTTGCTCCATAACTCATATCA
>CANRNK010000178.1 GCA_947631985.1 uncultured Lachnospiraceae bacterium
AAGAAAAAGAAAATATCAATGGATAGAAGTAGGTAAATTTAGTATAATGGAGCCAGATGCCAGAGAAGTATCTGGCTCTAAATTTATGATTGAGGAGACTACCATGATTGATAATCTTAGTATTGAGGATTTTTTACTTAAAATATCTTTGCCAAAAAGATATGATCAAGAAGAATTTATTATTTCTGAAAAATATGAAGAAGAAAAAAACAACTTTTTGAGATTATTTAAAGATTGTCACGGGGAAGAATTTAAAGATAAAAAGAATGAGAAAGTACATACTGTTTTAGAAAGTATTTCGACTGTTATAGAAGCCAATTTCAATCTTGTATTAGACATTTTTTCTTATTATGAGAAAGCTGATCTTGGGAGTGCACAACAGTCTTTTGATATTCTTATGGCAAATATGAAAGATGATTTATTTGTTTCATATATTGACGATTGGACAAAGATTACTGTAGATAACAAGCCACATTATACTAAGTTTCGCATGACGCCAGGACGTTCATTTTTTAGAGTTCGTGCAGTAGATTCACCATCAGTAGATATATCAGATAATGCAAATGAACTCTTTCATATTCCTTTTTCGAAAAGGAGAAATGTAAGCAATGAAAGATTTAGCTTGGCAGGATTTCCGTGTCTCTATTTGGCTACAATGTTACCATTAGCATGGCAAGAAACAGGATATCCAGAAAAATATTACTATTCAGAGTTTTGCTATGACGATCTGGGTAAGAAGGATGGTGATAGATCAAATGAATTAAGATTTTTATCAATATATTCTCCAAATGAAATTAGAAATTGGGGTACATCTGTAAAATATAATGATTTTGAATTCTGGATTCAGGTTATAAAACAATCCTTGATAATGTACCCGTTAACGTTAGCATGTGCTTTTGTGAATTCAAGCGGAAAATCTCCATTTAAGCAAGAGTATATTATTCCCCAAATGCTGATGCAGTGGATACAAAGAAATATTGGTTTTGTACAAGGAGTTTCATATTTTACGTGTCTTGATACGAGCGCATTTACGAGCAGTTGGTGTGCATACGATTTAGTATTACCAGCTCTTCTTCCTGGTGATAAGGATATGTATAGCATTAAACTTAAAGAAAAACTGAATTGGTCAATGCCAATTTATTACTCAATTCCAATTGCAGATAAAAGCAAAAATGTTGAGGACATCAAAAAAATAATTGATTTTAGGAATGATTTATTAGAGGCTTTAAATTCCTATGATTTTGACAAGCAATTGCCGTCTTATTTGATTAAGATGTATGAGGTGGCTGGATATATGCAGAGTCTTCTTAAAATGGCTCAGAATACAAATATGCAATTAATATTACAAATGCTGGGCTCGATTCGGAGTAATTATTCTAATATATGCAATGAGAAATTATCGGATTTGATGGAAGAAATTCGAAGTAATGAAAAAAAATTATCGGATGATATTATTGCTGAACAGTGTGAAAAATTAAAACAGATATATGATAGATTCGCAGATAGAGGACAAGGCAGTGGAGAGATAGGTAAAATTATTGATAAATATTATTGGACTACATGGAATGAATTTGCACCAAACAACTATCTAACGATTTTATATTTACCTGACTGTAAATTAGATTCAATTAGAAAGTGGTTTAAAGAAAATCACATCTTGTATTGGGGTCAACAGTTGAAAGCAGATGATACAACAGTAGATTTAATTAAAAAAATTGCAGATGAAAATATGATACCTGTAGATACATTTTGGGATAAAACGGTGATTGATGATGAGTGGATGAAGGAAAATATAACTTCAATAAAAGAACCACTTATTGTTAAATATCACAACGATAGCATATTATCTACAGAGAAAATGAAATCACCGGAACTAATTTTCTTTGGTTTTGACGAAGACAAGATTAAGAAATATCTTCAGTTATAGAGTGTCATTTTTGGAGTAACGCATAGAACATAGAAAAATTAAAGCAGTGAAGATGATTTTTTGAGATAGATCAGGGAGGAGTATAGAATGATTATACCGCGTAAGTTAAGAAAAGGAGATAGAGTAGCGATTGTCAGTCTTTCAAGTGGAATGTTGGGAGAAGATTTTTGCAGTCATAATATAGAGATTGCTGTAAATAGATTAAAAGAGTACTTCTTAGAACCGATTTTTATGCCAAATTCTTTAAAAGGAATTGAATTTTTAAAAGCGAACCCAAAAGCAAGAGCCGAAGATTTAAAAAAGGCTTTTTTAGATGACTCTATAGCTGGAATTATATGTGCAATAGGAGGAGATGACACTTATAGAATTCTTCCATATCTGATGGATGATATAGATTTCATATCATCAGTAAAAAAGACTCCAAAGCTATTTACTGGTTTTTCGGATACGACAATCAATCACCTAATGTTTTATCAGTTGGGGCTTACTACTTATTATGGACCTAATTTTATTTGTGATTTGGGAGAAATAGATAATCAAATGCTACCTTATAGTAAAAAAGCATTTGAAAGTTATTTAGAAGGACATGAGCAAAAAGAGATTACATCGAGTAAAATCTGGTACGAGGAAAGAACTGATTTTTCAAAGGCAGCCGTTGGAACATCAAGAGTTGCGCATGATGAATCAAGAGGTTATGAACTGCTACAAGGGAAAGAAGTTTTTTCGGGAAGATTATTAGGTGGATGTTTGGAAAGCCTTTATGATATTTTGGCGGGGAGTAGATATGAAGATGAAGTGAAGATCAGTGAAAAATATCACCTATTTCCAGAACAAAGTGAATGGAAAGACAAAATCTTATTTATAGAAACTTGTGAGGAGAAACCATCGCCTGATCTATTTACGAAAGAGTTACGAGCCCTAAAAGAAAAAGGTGTATTTGAAGTCGTTAGTGGTATTATAGTCGGTAAACCGCAAGATGAAACATTCTATGAGGAATATAAAGTTGCTTTAAGAGAAGTTATTTCAAATGTAAAGCTACCGATTTTGTATAATGTAAATTTCGGACATGCAACACCAAGATGCACACTACCAATTGGTGCTGAAATACAGGTTGATATGATAAAGAAAAAAATCATCATCATGGAATAATATAGGCAACGTAAAATCTAAACATAGGAGTTGGTTACCATGAAAAACCACAAAATAATAGACGGCAGACTTCTTCAAACTAATAAGAAATTCTCAGCACTAAAAGAGTCCCAAAAGACAAAAATTGCAGAGTGGGAATATGAGGTATATAAGGACTGTTATCTGAAATATAAGAAAGTACCGGATAAACGCAAAGTAGATGAGATTTTGTTTTCTGTATTTGAAAGGATAGAAGCCGCTGAAATCTGGATTCCAGAAGATGAGATATACAAGCATTATCAAAGCAGGCATAGCAAATTACTGAAGAGATTAAAGAAGGAATTCTCGGAAGATTTCCAAGATGAAAATGTAACTGAATAATAATTATACATAGAGCATTCAAGCCAAAACTTGTCTGCTCTCTTTTTTTTATCTCGATTGGAAAGAAGGTGAGACAATTGAAAATCAAAAAAGTGGATGACAAACCAATGATAATCCACACAAAAGCGAAGACAAAGATTCATTCACATGAAGCGAAGTCTACTGGGATTAAAGGTCACAATGTTTATTCTGTAAAAAGAAGTCCGAAGATTATGTCAGCCACTACTACAACGCAGACAATGGGAAAAGGGGCAGTTCGTAGAAGGGGAAAAACTACGTATCGGAAAAGCACGATTCATCAGAATCAGGAAAAACGTAGAGGACGAATCCATCAGCATAACAGAAATATCAAGGATGACAAGAAGACTATTAAGACAAAGAATTCCAGTATTAAGTTAGTGGGTGCAGTAGGTGCAAATGTAGCAGCAAATCAGATGGAAGGTGCAGATGAAATAAGAGATGCATCAATGATTGCTTATGGGGTTACAAGACCCATGACTGGAGCAGCTTCTAAAGGAGCAGAATTCTTTAGGCAGAAGTCATTGGCAGAGAAGAAGCGAAAGATTAAAAAAGTGGAGTCTGGTAGGAAGCTTTCGAGAAGGCAGATTAAAAAGACAACACAGAAGGTTGCAAAGAAAGCAGCAAAGGACACTGCTAAGAAGGTGGCAAAAGAAACAGCAAAGAAATCAGCGAAAGTAGCTACAAAAGTTACGACGGATGTTGCTGTGACGGTAGCAGGAACTGCGGCAGTTGGACCACTTAGTCCATTGATTGGGATTGCTGCCGGAGAAGTTGTAGGAGCAAAGATAGATCATGATGATATGAAGCGTAATAGCCGAGTCC
>CANRNK010000179.1 GCA_947631985.1 uncultured Lachnospiraceae bacterium
TGACGAGTATACATCATGATTATAAGAAGAAGGAAGGGATTGTATGAATAAAGAAAAAGTCACTAAAGATATTAAGTGTCCTCTTTTTTCTGTTATTATTCCATGCCATAATGTTGAAAATTACGTAGAAGAATGTTTGGAGAGTCTAGTTAATCAAACAATTGGAATTGAGAACATAGAAATTATATTGGTTGATGATTGTTCGACTGATTCAACGATTGAAATATTACAGAAGTATGAATCAAGATATTCAGAACATATTTTGCTGATTCTATTGGAGAATAATGTAAAACAAGGTGGTGCAAGAAATGTTGGATTAAAATATGCAACGGGTGAGTATATTAATTTCGTTGATGCGGATGATATGGTAAGAGTAGATCTATATGAGATTTTATTGTCACTGCTTAAGAATCATGATTGTGATATTGTGCAGTTTAGATATAAGATATTCACAGAAATGAAAGAACTAAATGATGATTTCAATACTGCAATGAACGAAATTATGAATCCTGACAATATTAGATATTATGAATACGGCAAGAATAGAAAAAAGTATTTGCTTAATTCGAATATATTAAATGAGTCTTGTACGCAGAAATTATACAAGCGAAAATTATTAATAGAATCTGGGGTACAATATGCAGAAGGTTTTGCCTATGAGGAACCATTATTTACATATCCGCTTAAATTCTATGTCAATAATATTTGTGTATTAGAAAAACCGTTGTATTACTATAGAAGAAATCAGCAGGGAACATCAATAAGCTATATGGCAAATCCAAAGACTATTTTTGATCACCTTATGGTGCAACTAAAATTGAGAGATTTCATGAATGCGTGTGAGAATGCAAAAGAATATAGAGCTGAAATGGATCTGTACTTTTTACATGCATTTTATGCCGGATCATTTTATTTCTTTAAATTGCGTGGATGGAGACTTCCGGTTAAATTATTTCGTTTTATGAAGCAGAATATAGAGATTCAGGTCCCAAATTATTATGAAAACAGATATTTGGATGATTCTTCAATGAAGGAAGATGAAATGCTCTTAGATCTTCTTAAAGAAGATCTTGATGATCTTACCATGCAAAATAAAATCGATTTGGCATTGGAAAAAGTAATGGAGTAATTAACGAATGAAGCTTAACATGAATGCAAAAGAGGGGGAGAAAAATGCTTAGATATGTACATACCAACATAATTGCAAAGGATGCAAAGAAACTTATTGAATTTTATAAAAATGTTTTTGACTGTAAAAGCATTGGGGAACCCCGGGATATCCGTGGAGAATGGCTTGATCAGATGACTGGTGTGAAAAATGCACACATTACAGGAGAGCATATCTGCCTGCCGGGCTATGATGAGGATCATCCAACGTTGGAGATTTTTTCTTATGATGAAATACTGGATGGAGGAACTCCGAATACCAATAGAGCAGGGTTTGCACATCTGGCATTTGAGACAGATGACGTTGAAGGTAAATTAAAGGAAGTATTGGAAGCCGGTGGATCACAATATGGAGAACTTGTCAAAACACTTTACGAGGACGGTAGAAAAGCAGTTTTTGTATATGCAGCGGATCCGGAAGGTAATATCATTGAAATTCAAAGCTGGTCGTAAATTTATGTCTCATCAGATGTGATTTTTTATTTTTGTTTTGAAATATTTCATGAAGGAAGTAGTAGGTATGGAATTTAACGAAAAATTGCAAGAACTTAGAAAGCAGAAAAATCTAACACAAGAGCAACTTGCAGAGCAATTATATGTATCCAGAACCGCCATTTCAAAATGGGAGTCTGGAAGAGGATATCCTAGTATTGATTCATTAAAGGAAATATCTAATTATTTCTTAGTTTCACTAGATGAATTGCTATCAAGTGAAGAGATTCTTACCGTTGCGCAAGAAGATAGTAGACAAAAGATTCTTCATTTTCGCGATTTGGTTTTTGGATTACTTGATTGTTCCTTAGCAATGTTTCTGTTTCTCCCTTTTTTCGGACAAAAAGAAGCAGATGTAATTCGAGAGGTTTCCCTGCTCTCACTAACAAAGACAGCTCCATACATAAAAATTCCGTATTTAATTATTGTAATGGCATTAGTGATTTTTGGAATTCTTACCTTGACTCTTCAGAATTATAAAGCATCGTTTTGGATGAATTATAAGGGAAAAGTTTCCATAGGATTAAGCACATTTGGATCACTTCTCTTTATGATTAGCTTGCAGCCATATGCAGCAGTATTCACTTTTTTATTTTTAGGAATAAAGGCATTAATGCTCATCAAATGGGCGTGACACCAAACGTATCATAGATGTGACATGCAGATTCTTATATTTCTTATTCCATTGTATTAGTTTGTAATCAGGCAAAAGCCAAATACAAATTTAAAGGATGGAAAAAAATGAAAAAAAGAAATCAAAAGAATCTAAGTATCACAATAAGTTTGCTGATCTCATTTATTTTATGGACGGTATCAGTCAACTGCTTTGATGTACAGGCAATTGGACCAAGAGAATCATCAGATTGGTTAGGATTGGTTCCACTGTGTTTCGTGTTAGGATTTGGAGTACTCGGACTTGTACAATTGATTAAAAAAAGAAGTCTGTTAAAAGTTGACTCCGATATTTTACTGCTTGGTGGATTTTATGTACTTGTAATGTTTGCGTATGTAATGTTTGAAGTAGTTGTTATAAATTACAGACCAGTCTTAATAGAGGGATATTTGGAGGCATCCTACCCCTCATCAACAACAATGCTTGTGATGTGTGTGATGCCTACGGCAGTCATGCAGTTTCATAACCGTATTAAGGAAAAGAGAGCTAGAAAAGGAATCAATTATTTTATGATTGCATTTACAGTGTGCATGGTTATTGGGAGATTGGTATCAGGGGTTCATTGGGTTTCTGACATTGTGGGGGGTGCATTGTTAAGTGCAGGTTTGGTAATGTTGTATTATACGTTGAATAGTTGGAGCCAAACAAACTAGGGTCACTTGCTATTTCCTGTAACTGTGTTATACTAGGTTTATAACATAATATCATAATAAAAAGAACCGTCTTTTGAGAAGGGCTTTTGGTATTACGCTTAGCGGCGTTGTACGAAGAGCTCCTTTTTTTATAGGATAACGGAAGTAGCAAAATCTAGTAGTAATTGTTTTTTTGCACTGTTTTAGGGTGCAAATAAACGTAATCAGCAAAATAAGGAGGAAACTAAAATGGAAAGCATTAATGTAAAAAAACGCGATGTAAGTGTAAAGGCAAAGAAAATGAGACGGATTGGTATGGTTCCAGGAAATGTGCTTGGGAAAACGATTCCAGAATCAATTTCAATTCAAATAGAGGAAGCGGTAGCGCGCAGATTAATTCGTCAAAAACATGAAGGGAGTAAGTTGTTATTAAATATTGAAGGCCAGACAATTCTTGTGCAGATTAAGGAAAAATCTTTCGATGCAATCAATAATGAGATTTTACATATTAGCTTCCAGACATTAACAGCGGATGAAAAGGTCAACAGTGTCATTCATATTCTTCTTGAAAATGATGATAAAATTGAAGGTCTGTTAGAACGAATGCTACTCGAAATTCCTTATACTTCGTTACCAGAAGATATGATTGATATGATTACAATTAATCTTGACGGTATGAAAATGGGTACGGTTCTAACTGTAAAGGACATTCCGGAGCTTATGGGGGAAAAAATCGAATTACAAGTAGAGAAGGACGAGGTCGTAGTACGACTAAGTGAAAGAAAAAATTATATAGAAACGCCAGTAGAGGAATAAAAGTTTCTTGGCTTTAGGAGGAACCCATGCAGTTATTAGGACAAGAAGTAAATCATAAAAAATATGGAAAAGGTGTCATCACGGAGCTGGCTGAAAATAAAATTACAGTTAGATTTGAAGAAAGTCAAAAACTATTTTTGCATCCAGAAGCATTCCAACAGCACCTTAGATTAACCAATCGTTTAGTTCAGAAGAAAATAGATAAGCTAAACGAAGAGAAAATTCGTGAAACAGAAGAAAGAAAACAAAAAAAGGAAAGAGAAAATAAATCACGTAATCGAATTAACAAACTAAAGATATCAGTAAAATCTCAGGTAGTATTTAATAGTTCAGAGGATAAACTTAAGGAAGCGGGCGGTCTGGAATATATTCACACGGGTTATTTTTTAAGTGGTGAGATGAAAGACAAACCAAGAATACCAGCAAATATACA
>CANRNK010000180.1 GCA_947631985.1 uncultured Lachnospiraceae bacterium
ATTACCAAAAAAGATACCATGGCAGACATCTTCCCTGAACAACAGGAAGAAGAAAAAAAATCTTAACTTTAACACTGCATTTCCATAGTTGAATTATCTCTTTCTACGCTCTTGGTGTCAATCGCTTTTTGAAGTTCAAACGCTTGTCGGTTTCTTGCAAGTTGCATGTGACGAATCACGATTCGATATGCTTCATACAGTGTGTACACAACGAGCAGAAAGAGAAGGATTCGATGAATCAGACAGTTAAACGTCTGTGCTTTCTCCTGCTCTTGCTGTTCTGTCTGCAGTACCTGCTCTTTTTGATCTGGATGTTCCTCTTCTACTGGCTTGGATACAACAGGTATCACAACCCCTTCCCTCTTTGTCTGTTGTTCTTCTTTCGCTATCTCTATCTGTGGCTGTTCCAATTCCTCTTCAAGTTTCCCAATCGCTTTTCCAGAATGCTCTGTCTCTGCCTTTATCTCTGCCTTTACTGGACTTTCACCTGCGTTTGGTTGTATTTGATTGGAATCCTTCTTCCCTGAATCCGAATCACTTGACACTGCCTTTTCCTGTACCGGATCTTGCGTCGGTTCTGACTGTACTTGATTTTCCTGCTCCAGTTCTGGAATCGGGTCGGCTGGATTTATCACCTGTGGCTGATTTATCACTGGTGGCTGAATTACCTCAGGTGGCGGAATTACCTCAGGTGGAATTGTCACCGCCAGATTCAAGGCTTCGGTAACACGCAATGTTCCATTCAGCAGATCAATTCGATAGTTTGAAGTCGTATCCACTCCCCCCGCATCCCTAATCTGAATCGACGCCGGGTCGATGCTACTTGACGACTCCCCTACTTCCGTCTGGCTCCCCAATACTTGCACCTGCGCAATTGTTTCTCCTGACACCAGTCCTCCACCTACGATCTGATATGCAGTTCCCTGCTCCAAGTTCGCCGTCAACACGGTTCCATCATAAGGTTTGCTCCCACCGTTTGCCTGTAATAACAGATATTCCTGTGTGATGTTAATCTTCCCCTGCACCAAAGTAATGACATAAGAAGACGAAGTCACGTCACTTGTCACCACTCCTTCTGTGTGGACAATTCTTGCAGATGTAATCACATTCAACCCGGCATCCCCCACCTGTCTGGCTCCTCCTTCCACACTCACCTGCAAAGAATCACCCGCAGCCAGTTGTCCAATCGTACTATAGTGATTGTACGAATGCATCATTCCATCATAGATTACCTGCGTACTCCCTGCTGTGATGGTAATTGGAATTTTCCCTTCTCCCCCTTCTGATGCCTCCGAGCGCATCTCATTTGCACTACTCCCCATTGTACCTGCCAAAAGACAGGCATACAAAATAAACCTTGCTCCTTTCTTCAACCCCGTACCCTCCATAAGATTTTTATAAAAAAAGATGCCCCGTTCTATAGGACATCTAATTTTCGAAGTTGTTCCACTGCGGCTTCCCTTGTGGTAAACAAAATGGTGTGCATCCCAAATTGTTCCGCAGTTCTCAGATTTTCTTGTAAATCATCAAGAAAAACACATTCTTCCGGTATTAAATTGTATCGTTCCATTAATAATTGATAAATTGCCCCCTCTGGTTTAATCACTTGATCTTGGTACGATAGAATACCCCCGTCTACTACCGCAAGAAAATCAAGTTCCTCCTGGAACAACTCATACACCTTCTTTGGAAAATTGGATAGCACCAGAACCTGGTATCCCTTCTCCTTCAGTTCCTCAATCCAGGGAATCGCATACTCCCGCTTCCGGATTATCCCCTCCAGCTTCTCGAACATTTTTCTTAACACAACTTCAATCGAAGGCTCATTTGCCACAAACGCATCTAAAATCTCATCATCCGTCATAACCCCTCTGTCGAACTCTGCCCAGATTGGACTTTGGACTGTCGCCCGCAGAATCTTCTGGTACGTCTCTTCATCAGGTGCATAGGCCCTGAAACAGATTTGAAAATTAAAATCAATTAAAACATTTCCAATATCAAAGATAATTGTCTTGATCATAGTTGCAATTCTCCAATTATTTTTTAAAAGAACTTTTACGATAAATAATATCTTCTCTTCCTGGTCCATTGGATACCATCGTGATTGGGAAACCAATCTGCTCTTCAACGAAGTTGACATAATTCTGGCAGTTCACAGGAAGGTCTTCGAACTTCGTAATCCCTCTGATCTCTTCCATCCATCCTGGAAGTACTTTTAAAACAGGCTTACATCTTTCAAGTTTTCCAGTTGTTGGGAAGTCAGTTGTCACAACGCCATCTAATTCATAGCCCACACAAACAGGGATTTCCTCTAAGTATCCAAGTACATCAAGCACCGTGAATGCTACATCTGTCGTTCCCTGTAATCTGCAACCATATTTGGAAGCGACACAGTCAAACCATCCCATACGTCTTGGACGACCTGTTGTTGCACCATATTCTCCACCGTCTCCGCCACGTCTTCTCAGCTCGTCTGCTTCGTCTCCAAAGAGTTCTGAAACAAATGCACCAGCTCCAACCGCAGAAGAATACGCTTTACAAACTGTAATAATTTCTTTGATTTCATAAGGAGGAATCCCTGCTCCGATTGCGCCATAAGCTGCAAGCGTGGAAGAAGAAGTTACCATTGGGTAGATTCCATGGTCAGTGTCCTTCAGCGTTCCAAGTTGTCCTTCTAATAAAATGTTCTTGCCCTCGTTGATGGCATCACATAGATAAAGAGATACATCACATACGTAAGGCGCTACCATTTCCTTGTATTCCATCATCGTTTCGAACAATTCATTTTCATCAATTGCTGGTTTGTGATATAAATGCTCTAATAATACATTTTTCATTTCACAAACGCCTTTTATTTTTTCTTTTAAGGATTCTGTTTCAAATAATTCACTGACCTGGAATCCAATTTTTGCATATTTATCAGAATAAAAAGGAGCAATCCCGGATTTGGTAGATCCAAATGATTTTCCACCTAATCTTTCCTCTTCGTACTGGTCAAACAGAATATGATATGGCATTACAATCTGTGCTCTGTCGGATACTAAAACCTTAGGTTTTGGAACATCTCTGTCTACGATGGACTGAATTTCCTTGAATAAAACCGGAATATTAAGTGCCACACCATTCCCAATAATACTGGTTGTATGATCATAAAACACACCTGATGGAAGCGTATGAAGTGCAAATTTCCCATAATTGTTCACGATTGTATGTCCGGCATTCGCGCCGCCCTGAAATCTGACAATAATATCAGCTTCTTTTGCCAGCATATCTGTAATCTTGCCTTTTCCTTCGTCGCCCCAGTTTGCTCCAACTACTGCTTTTACCATATTTTTGTTCCTCCGTTTTTAAAACTCCAGGTGTCTTTTGTTACCAGATCACCTATTTGCTCTTATTTACCACTGTATTATACAATGGATATTTATATAAGTAAAATCAATATTAATTATACTCATCATAATCATAGCTTATATCTTCATTATCGCTTCTTCATAAGCTCTAAAAGTGTCTTGGCCGCTGTTGTTAATGTGCTTCTTCCATCAGTAATAACACAAAATTGTCTTTTGGGGATGATCTTGTTAAATCTAAGCTCGAAAAGCTTCCCAGAATCAATATGTTCTCGTGCAAATTCCCGCATAACACTTCCAATACCAAGATTCCTAAGCGCAAACTGGACAATCATATCGCTGGTTGCCAGTTCGAATTCCGGGTGAATGACAACTCCACTTTTTTCCAAAAATGTATCCATATAACTTCGTGTACTTGTATTTTTCTCAAGAGAAATCAGGGGCAGATGCTCTAGTTCCTGCAGATCAAGGGTCTTATTCTTATACTGGATAAATTTCCTTCCTGCAACAAATACATCTTCTATTTCTTTTACGTTAAAGGTTTCCAATCCGGCATGCGTCGCAATGGGAGTACTGACCACACCAAAATCAATTTTCCCGGCCTGAAGATATTTTAAAGTCTCAGGTGTTGGTGCATTGGTTACAATTACTTTCACTTTTGGATATAACTCATGAAATTTCTCCAAAAAAGGAAGCAGGAAAAACTGGAGCGTCATATCACTTGCTCCAATTCTTATTTCCCCCATGTCAAGGTTTAACATCTTATGAAGCATCTGCTCTCCAAGGTCTATTTGCTCATATCCAGTTTTAATATAGTTAAACAGGAGTTCCCCCTCCTGAGTCAGTCGGACTCCTTTG
>CANRNK010000181.1 GCA_947631985.1 uncultured Lachnospiraceae bacterium
TGACAGTTGAGGAAATCCTTCGGGATTCTGCAATCGAAATCATAGTAAATTTAACACCACCAGTTTTTCACGCTGATTTAAACAGACGAATTTTAGAGGCCGGTAAACATGTTTTTTGTGAAAAGCCTTTGGCACTTTCTTTAAGAGACGCAATCATGTTATGTGACTTTGCAGAAGATCAAAAACTTAGGATTGGATGTGCACCAGACACCTTCCTTGGGAGTTCACTTATGACTTGCAAAAAACTGCTTGAGGATGGCTGGATTGGGAAGCCTCTGTCAGTCTGCGCCAATATGATGAACCATGGAGTGGAAACCTGGCATACGAACCCGTATCCATTTTATGAAGAGGGAGGAGGTCCGTTGTTTGATATGGGGCCCTACTATTTTTCACTACTACTTCATTTGTTTGGGCGGGTGAAAGAGGTACAGGCGATTGGAGGCTGCGGATTTGAGGAGAGAATGATAGAGAGCATGCCTCACAAAGGAGAGAAAATTCAGGTTAAAACACCAACGCATTATGCCGTCTTACTGAAGATGGAAAAGGGTATTCTGGTGAATATGAATTTTAGTTTTGACATTTGGAAGTCCACTATGCCGATGATGGAAATCTATGGAACAGAGGGGACGCTGTCGGTTCCAGATCCGAATCTTTCAGGAGGTACTCCAAAAGTATATCGAAGGGAGCAAAAACTGGCAGAGATAAGAGGGGGTAGTTGCGAACAGCCAGATGCATTTTATGAAATCCCTGAATTATATCAAAATGTCGGAAGTTATACTAGGGGAAAGGGAATCTGGGATTTGGCACAGGCAATCCAACTGGATACGAGACATCAGACGAATGGTAGATTTGCAACACATGTTGTGGAAATCATCACCGGAATTATGGAATCGGTAAAAACACAGGCGGTTTATCAAATGAAAACGCAATATTGAGTGAGTGGAATAGAAATAATAGAACAGGAGGAAGCTTATATGTTGTTAGGAATCTCATCATCGTTAAAACATGAAACACCGATTCAGTGGGCAGAACAGATGGTTGAACTGGGATGCAGTGCGGTTATATTTCCAGTTGATTATACTGCGTCTGATAAAACGATAGCCAATTACCTGTTAGCAGCAAAGCAATATAACCTTACGATCGCAGAGGTTGGAATCTGGAACAATCCAATTGCGCTTCCGGAAAATGAAAGAAAGAAGGCATGGGAGAGATGTGTTGGGCAATTAAGACTGGCAGATGAAATCGGGGCAAAATGCTGTGTGAACATAACCGGAACGATAGGAGGACCAATCTGGGACGGTGGATATCGGGAAAATTTTAGTCAGAAGACATGGGATCAGGTTGTGGAGTCAATCCAATTACTGCTAGATGAGGTAAAGCCAGTCCATACAGTATACAGTGTTGAACCAATGCCATGGATGATTCCAGGAGGGCCGGATGAATATCTCAGACTGATACATGCTGTTAATAGAGAACAGTTCAAGGTGCATATGGATCTAGTCAATATGATAACGACTCCAGATAGATATTTTTTTGCAGAAGAATTTATGCAGGAATGCTTTGATTTGTTAGGAGATCTAATCTGTAGCTGCCACTTAAAGGACATCCGATTATTACCACAATATACATTTCAGTTAGAGGAAGTGGCATGCGGGGAAGGAAGTCTGAATCTGGAGCACTATATTTTGTTGGCAAATCAATATAATCCTGACATGCCAATGATAATCGAGCATCTTCATACAGATGATGAATACAGAAGAAGCGTTGAATATCTAAAAGACAGAATCGCGAAAAGTGAAATAGGGAGAGAGAAACAAAAATGAAGATAGTAGTAGTTGGTGCATCACGTGGTCTTGGCAAAAGCTTGAGCGCTATGTTGGTAGAGGGAGGCCACCAGGTGGTGGAAGGTCATAGAGTGATTCTGGGTGGGGAAACAAACCAGACACAAGTTGATTGCGACAATAGAGTGGTCAAGGAAGGCGGAAGAATTCCACTGCAGATGGATGTGACGAATGAGAAGCAGATGCAGGAGGCAGCAGAAAAAATCAAGAATGCAATGGAAACGATTGATGTGGTTGTACATGTTGCAGGAGTTTTATTGCCATCTGACAGAACTGATACATTGATGACAGAACCAATTGCAGATATTGAAGAGCAGTTTCATGTCAATGCATTGGGGCTTCTGATTTCATTTCGAAGTCTTTATCCTATTATAAAAAAAGGTGGAAGATTTATTGCGGTCACTTCCGAGGGAGGTAGTTTTGCTTTGGAAGGAGAACTGTTTCCGGCCTATGGGATTTCGAAAACAGCTGCCAATAAGATAGTTCAGGTGCTACGAAAGACAGTCACGGATATCGATATCATAGCAGTTCATCCAGGTAGAATGAATACAGAAATGGGAAAAGCAACTGCACAGATTGAGACAATTGAAGCGGCCAGAGGATTTGTGCAGATAATAGAAGGGAATAGGGTATGGGATACCAAGAAAGACTGGTTTATTGATTATCAGGGTCAAAGTATGAAGCTTTAAGAATAAAAATAAAGGAGAAAGAAAGATGTCATTAGGAACAATGAAAGTCTGTCATATTGCATTTGTTGTAAAAGATATTGAGGGGGAGATGGAGAAGTGGGCAATGTTATTGGGGATAGAAAAACCACGAATTTGGAATATACCTGGGCCAGAAGCGGCACCGACCTTAACCAATGATCAAATAGAACGCTATCAAAATTGCCGGATCTCTGTGATTGAATTTGAGAATCTGGTTATGGAGGTAGTGCAACCAGGAGAGGAACCGAGTCCTTGGAAGACGCATCTGCAAAAGCATGGAGAAGGCTTTCAACATATCAGCTTTGTCGTGCCAGATAAAAAGGCAGCATATCAGGCGATCTCTGATAGTTGTGGGGTAAACGAATTTTATCATATTGGATATTATCCAGGGATGTCGTATGCATTTTTTGATACCTATGATATGCTAAAAACAGAACTGAATATCAAGATAGAAGAAGACAATACAGCAATTATTAAAACGATTTTAGGAAAAATAGAACAATAGGAATGTATCAAAAGAAAAGGTTTTCTTTTGATTTTAAGGCAAACGTAAGGATGCAGATTGGAGAAATATGGAATTTATGAAAATTTTGGATGGTGCAAGATTTACACAAGTGGGGTTTGTAGTGAACGATATTGAAGAAACAATCAAAAAATACGCAATCATTCTTGACTGTGTCGCTCCTGCGGCAGTGCCATGTGGTGAGTATGAAATAACACAGACAAAAGTATATGGTCAGCCTTCGCCAGAAGCAAATAGTGTACTTGCATTTTTTAATCTTTCAGAGGGCGTTCAACTTGAGTTGATTCAGCCGAATGAGGTACCTTCGGTATGGAGAGATCATCTGAATCAATATGGAGAAGGAATTCACCATATTGCATTTACAGTGGACAGCATTGATGACACAATAGAAAAATGTCTGAAAATGGGTATGATCCTTGAACAGGAAGGAAACTATGGAGATGGGGGAGGCAAGTATGCCTATCTGAATGCGCAGGAAGACCTAAAATGCAGAATAGAATTACTTGAAAACTTTAAATAATGAAAGACAAGACCTTGTTGGAGAATACTCTCTGGCAGGGTCTTTTTTATAGAAATTGCTATGGTCAGCAATGGTTACTTATAGGTAACCAATGGTTACTTTTAGGTAACCAGATAATAAAAAAGTGCGTACTTCTCTGTTTGAATTTCTTTTGTTAGAGTAAGGATACCCAGTAGCGTAGGACGAACTGGAGAAAGGAGATGGTTGAGTTCGGTGAAAAATATGGATATCATGATATGTATTCAGGTGATTTTTACGAGTATGAAACGAAAGAGGAATATTGGGCATTTGAGGCAAAGACAATCTTCGTGCAGATAGTTATTTTGTAGAAGATATCGCTTGGAAAGATTCGTGTGCTAGATAGGAAGCATTTATTTCCAATTAAAACAACCATGGTAGCTACAGGGCATGCGGGTAATTCATCTTTTGTTAACATTATCAGAACTCCCTAAAAGACTAAAGTATATTATTTGACAATTAAATTTGCTTTTGATATGTTTTTTAATGTATCATGTATATAATATTGAAGAAAACATTTTTACAAAATTCTATTCATAATATTAGAGGAGAAG
>CANRNK010000182.1 GCA_947631985.1 uncultured Lachnospiraceae bacterium
GCATCTATTTCAACATCAGATTTCCCCTTCTATATTAGGAGTTATCTATAAAAAAAGAATTCCAATTGTGTATACGGCACATGATCTGAAAATGATATGCCCAAATTACAAGATGCTGAATCACAATGGGGTGTGTGAAAAGTGTAAAAATCATCGGTTTTATAATTGTGTAAAATATAAATGTATTAAAGAATCGGCATCCAAAAGTCTGATCTGTATGATAGAGAGTTATCTTCATTTGCTGATGAAAAGTTATCATCTGATAAGCAAAGTGATTACACCAAGCGAATTTTATCATCAAAAATTTATTGAGTTTGGTGTTCCGACGCAACAAGTTACTTATATTCCCAATTTTCTTTCTGTAAAAGGTTCAAATCCAGACACCAGCCATATTGGAGATTATTTCCTTTATTTTGGAAGACTATCAGAAGAAAAAGGACTCTCTACTTTGATTGAGGCCTTTAAGCAGCTTGCGTACCCACTCTTCATTGTGGGAACGGGTCCGCTTGAGACGGAAATTAAAACATGTATTTCAGAGAATCAATATCATCATATCAAACTATTAGGGTTTAAGTCAGGAGAAGAACTGAACAATCTTATTAAGGGCGCGAGGGCGACGATTCTACCATCAGAATGGTATGAAAATAGTCCATATTCGGCAATTGAGGCGTTGAGTATGGGGAAAATAATAATTGGTGCAGATATTGGTGGGATACCAGAATTGATAGAAAACAATAAGACCGGATACAGTTATCCCAGTGGTGACGATCAGGCATTAAAAAGTGTAATTCTACAGATTGTATCAACGGAGAATCAGGTTCTAATCGAAATGCAGAAAAATGCCTTTCAATTCTATTTAAACAGATTCACAGAAAAGAATCACCTGATTCAAATTGAAAAAACATACAAAGAGGTGTTGGGGTACGACGATGATTGAATTCACAGAAGAGGAATTACTTAAAAAAATTGAGGAGGAAGAAATCTCCATACTTGCCTTCGCGATTACACCATGGCATGCACTCGGAGTCGAAGCCTGCATCTACAATATCATGCAGGAGGAGAGCACACTCAAGGGATATGTGTTAATTATCGATCATCCGATAACGGGGAGAGCCTTAACAGAAGAGAATTTTAGATATTCACAATCGCTTGGAATACAGGTAGCTGCTTTGAAAAGTGGTAGTACGAAGCAGACGATATTTGAAAAAACAAAAAGTAAGGTTGAAAAGTATTCCTTTTACTGCTTCCCGTTTCGAGACAGACAATATAAGCAACCGATGCATTTGGTAATGCCATTGCAACCATCCTATGAACTGATTCCTAAGATTTCAAAAATGTATTGCAATTTCAAAATTCATATTACGGACGAAGGACTAGGCAGCTATCTGAACTCTTCTCTGACATGGTGGAAAAGTATCTTCATTGAAGCAGGTATTAAAAAAGGGATATTGTCTACCTGGCATTTGTTTCTCCGGAATCCTTACTTTAACAGAGTGTTAAGGAGATTCGAATATCGAAAGTTCCAGTTACTAACCTATCAAAACAAAGCATGGGTAGAAAATCAAGAAGCAATCCTGGCGTTTCGAAAAGTCATGGCGTTTCAACGTGTAAACACCAAATCGGACTTTTATGAAAATGCAATCGTCATTAATTCTGATATGTTTTATGCATGTGGAGCCTTGTCAGGAGACGCTGACTTGGAACAATACAAAAAAATAAGTCGATTTGCAGCAAAGACAGATACAACGTTGGTTCTGAAGCCGCACCCAAGGGAGACAAAATTAGACAGGTATCAGGAACTTGGGTGTGTGATTGACACAAGATATGAACTGGCACAGGAGGCGATTCTGAGTGGGGTAGCGATTAAGCCCCTATGTGTAATTGGCTTAGGGAGCACAACGTTGGTCACAGCCAAGTTGTTTTTCGAGATTGAAACGATATCACTCAATAAAATAATGGGCACTCAAAATTTATCAAATAAAAAGTTGTTTGGACCATTTAATCGTACTTTTGGAACTGTAATCTTTATTCCCGAAACAGAAGAAGAATTGTATAAGAAATTAGAGGAAATCAAAAAAAATCATGAATCATATTAGACTAATTTGGACGACTATAAACAGGAAACAAAAAAGGAAACTGATTGTGTTGCTGCTTCTTACCATTATTGGAGCCTTTATGGAGTTACTTGGGGTATCATTAATCATGCCTTTTGTGAATATTGCGGTCTCACCAGATAGCATTCAGGGGAATGCTATCTTTGAAAAGATTTATTTGATTTTGAATATAAAATCAACGAATCAATTCATGATCTTTCTAGCAATTATGTTAGTGGTTGTGTATGTAATAAAAAATGCATATCTAATATTTTTATATAATATGCAATTCAAATTCACTTATCAGAACCAGAAGAACCTGGAGGGGAAATTACTTGCAAGCTATTTACGGCAGCCCTATGAATTCCACTTGTCAAATAATTCGGCGGATTTGCAAAGAAATATTTTGCAGGATGTAACAGGATTTTTCCAATCGGTATTGGCCTATCTGCAGATGTTTACAGAGGGTTGCGTGTGTATCATTTTATTCTTATATTTGCTTTACCTGGATAAGACGATAACATTAGGTGTGGTATTGTTATTATCTGCCTTTGTTATGGTGTTTTACGGAATCTTCAAGAAGAAAATAGGAAGTATTGGTATCAAAAGCAGATTCGCAAGTGCCAAAAGGGTTCAATGGGTACAGCAGTCACTTGGTGGAATCAAAGAAATTAAAATACTGGGTCGTGAAAAGTTCTTCCTCGATAGCTATGACAAGAATGCAGAATCTTACGCGGATAAGCAGAGAAAATATCAACTGGCAACGGTCATCCCAAGACCCACAATGGAGACGTTGTGTATCAGCAGCCTACTGATTATTGTGGCAATTAAGTTAGCCAGGGGCGTAGATGTGAATTATTTTATACCGACGCTCTCTGTTTTTGCAATTGCAGCCTTTCGGCTATTGCCATCGTTTAGTCGTATTTCGGGGTATATGGGGATTATCGTATTCCAAAAATCAGCAGTAGAGAAAGTCTATGAAGATTTGCAGTCTGTTGAGAAGCTAAGTAGGAATCAGGATCAGACGATTCAGAACAAAGAGACAATTCAGTTCTTAGAATCAATCTATTTAGACAAGGTATCGTTTCAATATCCGAATAGTAGTCAGCAAGTATTGCGTGACATTCAACTGGAAATACCCAAAAATTCTTCGGTAGCCCTGATTGGCCCGTCTGGTGCAGGAAAAACGACATTAGCGGATATCATACTTGGAATTTTACAACCAACAGAGGGGAATGTCTGTGTGGATGGAATCGATATCAGGCACAACCTCAAAGCGTGGAATAAAAAACTAGGCTATATTCCTCAAAACATATATCTTATGGATGATACGATTAGAAACAACATCGCTTTTGGAATTCCAGAAGATGAAATTGATGATGAAAAAGTGCTGAAAGCGATTAAAGAAGCGCAATTGATGGAATATTATGCTTCTCTGGAGGAGGGTCTGGATAGCTTCATTGGAGAAAGAGGGGTAAGGCTATCAGGTGGACAACGTCAGAGAATTGGTATTGCCAGAGCTCTTTACTCAGATCCCGAGATATTAGTCCTGGATGAAGCGACTTCCGCGCTTGATCATGACACGGAAAGAGCAATTATGGAGGCAATTGCGATATTGCAGGGTAATAAAACACTCATTATTATTGCACATAGATTAACAACAATTCAGAATTGCGATTATATCTACGAAATAAAAGAGAGCGGAATCAGGTTAACCAACCCCAAAGGAGAATCATGATATCGGTAATCATTGTTGATTATAAAACTTTGAATAAAACTTTATCCTATATTGAGCAATGTAAGCTTTCCATTCACTATTCGGATAAGCTTACTTTTGTGATTATAGATAATAATCCAGAGCATGCCGAAACCCTTCATAATCTGAAACGGGAGCTCGATGAAACTGGTATAAGAGAAGAATCTATTCTAGGATATGATACTTACTTTTATTCCTATCATAAAATAGAGTTGGTCCATGTGATTGCCAAAGAGAACCTGGGTTATGCAAG
>CANRNK010000183.1 GCA_947631985.1 uncultured Lachnospiraceae bacterium
ATTGCTTTAGAAATGGCAGAGGCAATGGAACAGGCTTTTATTCTGTTTGCAGGAGATATGAGAGAATGTGAGCAGATTAGAGTGATGACAAAGGCAGTAAGAGCAGACAGAATTCTGGCAAAGGATGAAACTGTGCGGGTTACAATCTGGGGAGCGTTGCTCTTTGGAAGTTTAAGTTTTATGGGATTAATGATAACCATTGCATTAGATGATTCCATCTATTTGCCTGACCAGTTTGAAAGAAGATATGGAATTCCTGTGCTTGGGGCTTTACTCGCTCCAAGGAGCAAGCTCGAAGAAGAAGATCGCGAAATTGATTTAGAGAATGAAACGCTTCTTGGATTGAAGCAGTCGCTTGCAGACATAGAAAAAATAGGATTTGTTACAATTGATGGAAAAGGCCGAAAAGTAGAAGAAGAAGGACGCCATCTCAAGATGCTATTACAACAGATGGAATTGGAAATAACGGATGTTATGATAAAAAATATCATTCGGCATGCTGAATATAGTACTGAGTTTCAGGCAGACCAAGTTGCAATACTCGTCATTCCCTGTGGACAAAGAAATGGAAAACGTATTGAGAAGGCGATTCACATGCTTCAAAAACAGGACGTTAAAATCGCAGGTACAATCTTACTGGAGGTAGAGGAAACGCTTCTGCACCGGTATTACTTCCACTTGTTTAGAAAGAGGAACTAAAAATGAACATGCAGGTACTAGTGGCAGCCATGAACAGCAGCCCTGAGGAACTCATACAGAAGATGCAATTAGAGTCGGATGCCATTGTGATTAACCAATGTGACAAGGTTGCCTACCAGGAGTTGGAACGAACCGGTACGAGGGGACCTTTTTCGGTGAAGTTTTTTTCCTTTGCAGAAAGAGGGGTTGGATTAAGCAGAAATAACGCATTGTTGCGCGCTGACCGTGAGATTGTGCTATTCTCGGATGATGATATTGTCTATGAGCCGGGCTATTCTAAGCGGGTATTGGACGAGTTTTCATCACATCCAGAAGCAGATATGATTCTCTTTGAAATGGAAGTTATCCCAGAACGTCGGACGTATCACAATACAGCATTTAAGAGAGTTCATCTTTATAATTGTGGCAGATATCCAACGTTTTCCTTTGCGGCGAAACGGGAACTGCTACACCGAAACCAGATTACTTATTCATTGCTCTTTGGCGGAGGCGCAAGATACAGCAATGGGGAAGATAGTCTGTTTCTTCGTGAATGTATCAAAAAAGGAATGAAAGTATACGCATCTCCGGTCGGACTAGGGAGAGAAGAAGGGACTCCTTCTACTTGGTTTCATGGGTTTAACCAGAAGTTTTTCTATGACAGAGGCGTATTATATCACTTCCTCTACGGTAGGCTTGCATTTGTTCTGTCGCTTCGGTTCCTGCTTCGACATGGCAGAAAGATGTGTGTGGAGATTACGCGGTCGCAGGCCTTGTCTCTTATGAAACAGGGAATCCGGGACATGCGGAAGGGGTAATACTATGTTGTTTTATCTAATGTTTACAATTATAACAGTTGTTATTTCATTTGCGATTAAGACACAATATCAAAGTAATTCCGGAATCATGACAACTAGGCAGATCGCATTTGAAAAATGGATGCTCCTTTTTTTATTTGTCCTTCTGGTTGCGGTTTCCGCAGGAAGATATTACGTTGGGAACGATTATGGAGAATACATTGAGATATTTCGAAAGATTAGTATGGATAGAAGTGTCTCAAGTGAAATTGGGTTTAACTCTATTGTAAGAATGATACAACTGGTATTTGGCAAAGACCGTTTTCTTCCAATTTTTGCAGTGTTTTCGATTGCGACTGTCGCTTTTTTTCTTAAGGCAGTCAGGGAACAGTGTGACTGGTTCGGGTACGGTTTTTTTCTGTTTATGGCGTCTGGATATTACCTTTCCAGCCTGAATACGATCCGCTATTACTTTGCGCTTGCGATTGCTGTGTATGCTGCAAAACATGCAATCAAAAGAGAGATAGTTTCCTTTGTGTTATGGATTTTGTTTGCGGCTATGTTTCATAAAACGGTACTTGTTGTGATACCAGTCTATCTTTTTGCTAGTTTTACATGGAAGAAATGGCAATGGGGTCTGATTGTTGCAGGATGTGCGTCACTTTTACTATTTCAGAATCTGTTTCGTAAGATTATCTTTATGATTTATCCTTTTTATGAGAATTCTGTCTTTGATACAGGGGAAACCTCTTATCTGAATATTGTAAAGGGAATCGCGATTCTACTCTTTGCCTTGCTGTTCTATAAAACACCTGCTATTTTGAGAAGAGATAATCGGTTTTATTTTCAGTTAAATATTGTTGCGGTGCTCTTATATGTATTCGCATCGTTTATTCCTGAAATTTCCAGAATCGCATATTACTTTAATTTCTTCCAGATTTTTCTGATTGCGAATCTGCTCACATCGATTCCAGTGGAAGAGAAGCGAAAAAAATGGGTGCTATCCCTTGGCGTTGGAGCGGCATACGTTGTTTATTTTGGAGTCTTCTTACTTAGGGCGGGAGATGTATCGCTTCGGATTGTGCCGTATGCAACTTGGATCTTTGGAGGTTGAAGAGCTTGCCAGGAAGCAAGGGTTTCGACTCGTTCCGAGTCGCAATGTTTCCAAGTCAGGAGGCGCTCTCGCTTCACTTCATTCGTAGCGGCACGTAGGGCTCTATAGGACAGAGCCCAAGTGCCGACGAATTCTGAGACTCCTTTTTTGGAAATCATTGGCGACTCGGAGCGAAGGCGACGGCCAGGGAAAAAGGCGACGGCCAGGGAAAAAGGCGACGGCCAGAGAAAGAGCAAAGCCAGGGAGAGAGCAAGCCAGGGAGAGAGCAAAGCCAGGGAGAGAGCAAGCCAGGGAAAGAGCAAAGCCAGGGAAAGAGCAAGTCCAGGGAGAGAGCAAGTCCAGGGAGAGAGCAAAGCCAGGGAGAGAGCAAAGCCAGGAAGAGAGCAAGTCCAGGGTAAGAACATAGATGAATGGAAGTACAAGATTAGGAGAGAGGCTTAGGTATAGAAATGAGTCAGGATGTGATAGTCAGTATCATAGTGGTAAGTTTCCAGGCAGGGGATAAGCTTCGGGCGACAGTGGAGAGTGTCCTGGCGCAGTCTGAGAAGCGTTTTGAGGTAATTGTGAAAGATGGTGGTTCAACAGATGGATCGGTTGAGGCATTACCAATAGATGAAAGAATTCATGTTTTTGTAGAGAAGGATCAGGGGATTTATGATGCAATGAATCAGGCAATCGGATATGCACGTGGGGCGTATTTACTTTTCCTGAATTGTGGCGATTATCTGTTTGATCAGAATACGTTAGAAAAGGTTGGCAGGCAGTTGAAGGGGAGCGGGATTTTTTATGGGCATACATTTAACCGGAAGCTGAATGCGGAAGTGACGATGAATGGGAGTATGAGTGGGTTTTCGTGCTACAGGCATATCCCTTGTCATCAGGCGTGTTTTTATGCAAGGGAGCTGTTCGAGGAGCGAGGGTATAATACAAAGTATCGAATCAGAGCAGATTATGAGCATTTCCTCTGGTGTTATTTTGAGAAAAAAGTGAATGTGCTATTCTTAGATCAGGTAGTTTCTTCTTATGAGGGGGATGGATTCTCTGAACAGAAGGAGAACATGGAACGTGACAAAGAGGAGCACCGGGAAATCACGCTACGTTACATGGGGTGGAAGCGTGTCCTCTGGTACCAGTTTTTACTGGTGATTTCTCTGGTACATGTAAGAAGATTTTTTGGGAATAGTCCTGTGTTTGCCAAGGGATATAACCTGGTTAAGAAAATTTTTTATAAAGTATAGGTAATAAAATCACAGATAATAAATGCACAGGTAATAAAAGAATAGATAATAAAAGAATAGATAATAAAGGCGATGTGACAATTCAGAATTCGAATTCGTATTTACTTAAGAAGATGCAAGGAGGAATGGAAATGCGGATATTGTGGCTTTGTAATATTTGTCTGCCGGTGATTGCCAAGAGTCTTGGCATGGTAGCGAGTAGTAAAGAAGGCTGGCTTTCGGGTCTGTCTGGGGAATTAATCCG
>CANRNK010000184.1 GCA_947631985.1 uncultured Lachnospiraceae bacterium
CAAGCAATTGCCGTCTTATTTGATAAAGATGTATGAGGTGGCTGGATATATGCAGAGTCTTCTTAAAATGGCCCAGAGTACAAATATGCAATTGATTTTACAAATGTTGGGCTCGATTCGAAGTAATTATTATGATATATGCAATAAAAATTTATCGGATTTGATGGAAGAAATTCGAAGTAATGAAAAAAAATTATCGGATGATATTATTGCTGAACAGTGTGAAATATTAAAGAAGATATATGATAGATTCGCAGATAGAGGACAAGGTAGTGGTGAGATAGGAAGAATTATTGATAGATATTATTGGACTACATGGAATGAATTTGCGCCGAACAATTATCTAACGGTTTTATTTTTATCAAATTATAAATTAGATTCAATTAAAAAGTGGTTTAAAGACAATCATATTTTATATTTTGCTCAAGAGTTGAAAGCAGATGATACAACAGTAAATTTAATTAAAAAAATTGCTGATGAAAATATGATACCTGTAGATACATTTTGGGATAATACTGTAATTGATGATAATTGGATGAAGGAAAATATAAATTCAATAAAAGAACCACTTGTTGTTAAATACCACAACGATAGTATTTTGTCTACAGAAAAATTGAAATCACCAGAACTAATTTGTTTTGGTTTTGACGAAAATAAGATTAGAAAATATCTTCAGATATAGAGAGTATAGGTGGTAGAATACGAGCTATTATAAGTTTTATAACACCAATTATATTTTGAAAATTGAGCAGAAGAAGGCAATGGAAGCAGCGGAAACTTTGTTGGATAAATAGGTCATGTAATATAATTAATATTGTCATTTATGAATTAAAGTATAGCACATAGAAAAATTTGAATTTATCGGTTTAAAAGAAAGGGGAATACCATGGAAAAGAAACTTACACCTGAATTAATATCATACAAAGCAGAATTTGATTTTCTGCATAAAAAGATAGGTGAATTAGAATGGGAGATTGCTACCATATTTTATGGGCGCAAAGCTATTACTAGATCGGAAATTGAGACATTAGAAGATCGGCTTGAAAACTATAGAGCTAATATTGGAATGTTAGTAGAGAAGGTCAGAAATGAAGTTACCGAAGCTAATAAAACTAAATAGTATGTCAAAATCCAATTGCTAGAGGAGCTGATTACCATGAAAAACCATCAAATAATAGATGGCAGACTGCTTCAAACCAATAAGAAATTCTCTGCACTAAAGGAATCTCAAAAGACAAAAGTTGCAGAGTGGGAATATGAAGCATATAAAGACAGCTATCTGAAATACAAGAAAGTTCCTGATAAACAAAGAGAAGATGAGATTCTATTTTCTGTAATTGACCAGATTGAAGCTGCTGAAATCTGGATTCCCGAAGATGAGATATACAAGCATTATCAAGGCAGGCGTAACAAATTATTGAAACGATTGAAGAAGGAATTTCTAGAGGATTTTCAAGAAGAAAAAGTAACTGAATAGTAATGATACATAGAGCATTCAAGCCAAAAACTTGTCTGCTCTCTTTTTTTATCCAGATTGGAAAGAAGGTGAGATAATTGAAAATCAAAAAAGTGGATGACAAACCAATGATAATCCACACAAAAGCAAAGACAAAGATTCATTCCCATGAAGCGAAGTCTACTGGGATTAAGGGACACAATGTTTATTCTGTAAAAAGAAGTCCGAAGATTAAGTCAGCCACAGCTATCATGCAGACAATGGGAAAAGGAACAGTTCGACGAAGAGGTAAGACTACTTATCGGAAAAGCACGATTCATCAGAATCAGGCAGAACGTGGAGGACGAATCCATCAGCATAACAGAAATATAAAGGATGACAAGAAGACTATTAAGACAAAGAATTCCGGTATTAAGTTAGTGGGTGCAGCAGGAGCAAATGCAGCAGCAAATCAGATGGAGGGTGCAGATGAGGTAAGAGAAGCAGCCATGATTGCTTATGGGATTACAAAACCCATGACTGGAACAGCTTCTAAAGGAGCAGAAATATTCAGAGAGAAGGCATTGGTAGAGAAGAAGCGAAAGATTAAGAAGGTGGAGTCAGGAAGAAAGCTTGCGAAAAGGCAGATTAAAAAGACAACACAGAAGGTAGCAAAGAAAGCGGCAAAGGACACTGGTAAGAAAGTTGCAAAAGAAACAGCGAAAGTAACTACAAAAGTTGCAACGGATGTTGCTGTAACAGCTGCAGGAACTGCGGTAGTTGGACCACTCGGTCCATTGATTGGGATTGCTGCTGGAGAAGTTGTAGGAGCAAAGATTGATCATGGCGATATGAAGCATAATAGCAGAGTACGTAAAATCAAATTCTTTATGGATAAGATGAATGCCCAGGATAAACAGCAAGACAGTGTTTTAAAGCTCTTGAAAGACTTAGTTATGAACCGGGCTGCCATTCCATTAAAGAAAATGGCACTTGTTGTGGGAGGATTCTTGCTAGTATTGATTTTGTTGATAGCTGTTATAACAGTTCCGGTTGTTACAGTAGTTGCAACGATTTATAATTCCCCGTTTGCGCTATTCCTGCCACCATTGGAGGAAGGTGATACTGTAATGAGTGTTACCACAGAATATGTTGCCAATTTCAACAGGGAGGTTAGCACACTAGCCAATGAGCATTCTGGATATGACAGTGGAGAAATTGTCTATGTTGACTATGAAGGAACAGCTGCGAATCCAAGCAATTATTATGATATCATGTGTGTCTATATGGTAAAGCATGGTATTGGTGATACGGCAACAATCATGAATGATACGTCAAAAGGCTGGCTTCAGGATATAGTCAATGATATGTGTTCTTATACGACCAGTTCCCGAACAGAAACCCATGAGAATGAAGATGGAACAACAGATTCGAAAACAATTCTTTCTGTTAATGTTACGCTAAATGATTACAGAGATATGATTGCCGAATATAACTTTAATGAAGACCAGATAGAACTAATCAATGAGATGATGAGCCCCGAAAACCTAGCTATGATAGGCTATAGCAGTGGGGGATCTGGTGGAGGAAGTGGCAGTGGGAATAGCGTATCCTCTTTAACTAATGCAGAAATTGAGGCAATCGTTAGTAGTATTACTGATCCAACACAGAAGGCAACCGTAAGCTTTGCGTTAAGTAAAGTAGGATATCCATATAGTCAGGATTATAGAGATACAGGAAATTATTATGATTGCAGTTCATTAGCTTACTACTCGTGGAAAGCGGCTGGAGTCGATATCAGCTTTGGTGGTGCTACAACAGCGGCAGCAGAAGCACAGGGTCTTGACGAAGCAGGCAAGAGTATAACTGAAGCAGACTTGCAACCTGGAGATCTTATTTTCTACAGTTATACCACAAATGGCAGATATAAGAATATCAGTCATGTTGGAATTTATGCAGGTAATGGAAAGATGGTTGAGGCAAAGAATGAAGCAGAGGGTGTTGTATATGGAGATTTCCATAGTGGAAGTGTTGTAATGTACGCAAGACCAAACAAATAAGAATAGAAAATAAGACAGAGCCAGTAACATAAGGTTCGGTCTTTTTTTGATTGGAGGAAAAATGAAGTTAGAGGATATTGTTCTTGTAAAAGAACATGAAAAAGGAAAGACCATAAATTATCTATCCACATTAGATGATTTTATGCTGATTCACACCAGATTAAAGGCAGATTCTATTGTGATGAGCGGTCAGATTGCATTTGATCTGGCAAAGACCTTAACCGATGAGTGGAAATGGTCAGTAGTAGAATTTTCTGAGTATAAAAGAACAGAAGCAAGATTTTGTACCAGTGAGGCGCAACTAAGAGGATTTCTTTGTGGAAGATTTGATAATCCAGAACAAAAGACAGTTTTTGCTGAGCAGTTGTGTAATGCTTATTGTTTGGATAAAGTAGCAGGACTTGGTATAAGACTGGATGGAAGCACCAATGGAAAAATCCAGTTTACTTATAAAGCTGTTGAAAGAAAATATGTGCAGGGAGATATTCT
>CANRNK010000185.1 GCA_947631985.1 uncultured Lachnospiraceae bacterium
GAACAGCTAAAAGAGAGGCCTGGTAATAGTATCATTATCAGCACAGGAACCACCTTTTACAAAATGCTTTCCCTAGGGATTCGGCCAGACTATGTTATTATTTCGGACCCGAACGAAAGGGTGATTTATCAGCTTCGAGGGAATGAAGAAGAGACAATCCCTATGATTTTGCTTGCAACAGCGAATAGGCAGTTTGTTCAAAAATATAAAGGAAAGAAATATCTGATATTTCAAAAAGATTATGCGCCATCGGAAGAGTATGCAGAAGAGCATAAAAAACAACTTTTTGAAACGGGAGGGTCAGTTGCAACAACTGCTCTTGATTTTGCGATTCGGGCAGGGGCACGAAGGATTATTTTTTTAGGACTTGATCTTGCCTTTACCGAAAACCGAGCACATGCAGAAGACACTTCTAATATGGTGGCAAGTGATCCTACTGATCTGATTTCAGTCAAAGAATATTTTGGTGGCAAAGTATTGTCGGATGCAAAATTTATTATGTACCGAAAATGGATGGAAAAAAGAATCCAGAAGGAAGACAGCCTTAAAATAGAAATCATCAATGCAACAGAGGGTGGAAGTTATGTTTATGGGATGAAACATATTCCTTTGAGCACCTTCCTTGGAAGAAAGCAGACAGGAGAATCGCATGTATAAAGTGTTAGCCTTAATCCCTGCCAGAAGCGGATCTAAAAGTGTTCCTCATAAGAATATTAGAAAAATAGATGAGAAGCCAATGATGGCATATTCCATTGAACATGCGTTAACATCGATCTATATCAATCGAGTTATTGTGAGCACAGACAGTGAAGAGTACGCACAGATTGCCAGAGAATACGGAGCGGAAGTTCCATTTATCAGGCCTGCCGAATATGCAACGGATACCGCACTTGACCTGGAAGTGTTTGACCACGCACTTCGCTTTCTTGAGGAAACAGAAGCTTATGTGCCAGATATTGTAGTACAGCTTCGTCCTACTTACCCGGTACGTGACGTGTCGGATATCGATGCGATGGTAGAGATATTAATGAAAGATGAAACAATCGATAGTGTGAGAACAGTTTCCCCAGCCAAAGAAATTCCATATAAAATGTGGCATTTATCTACAGAAGGTTTATTAGAGCCCATCTTAAAAGAAATACCGGAGGCCTATAATATGCCACGCCAACAGCTTCCTGTCGTGATGTACCAGAATGCAAATATTGATGTGATTAGGACAAGGGTAATTCTGGAAGACCATTCCATGTCTGGAAGAAAAATTGCAGGATATCAGATGAATCACAACTTTGATGTGGATACAGAGGAAGAATTTGCCAGAGCGGCTGAGTTTCTTAAGATTAAAAGGGGCGGAAAGAGATTTGTATTTGATATAGACGGAGTCATCGCTGAGTTTAATGAAAACCTTGACTATGCACATGCCCTACCAAATGAAAAAATGATTCGGATTGTGAACCGGTTATATGACTACGGGAATGAGATTGTTCTCTTTACTGCGAGAGGATATGTTACGAAGATTGATTGGCGCAAGGAGACAGAGAACCAGATGAAGCGCTGGGGGGTTCGCTACCATGAACTTCATATGGGAAAACCAAACGCAGATTATTATGTGGATGACAAAATGCTGAGTCTGGAATTTTTATATCATGAATTTGGAGTGTAGCAAAGTACCGTTATTTTGATTAAATCTATGGTTTGCTTTTTTTGAGAGCAACGAATTCAGCTGGAAAAGAGAATATAATTTCCAAAGTGCTAAATAAATAGGCCCGATTAGTCGATATAAAAAGTATAGAGTACAACTTTATGCTTGCAAGTGCAAGAATGCAGGCTGGGAGAGAGGCGGGGACTTCAAAATGCAGGAAAATAAAAAACAGGAAGACAATACACAGGAATCTTTAGAATATCTTCAAAGTGATGTATATGCAACGGTAGCAGACTATCTGCCCAAGCTGATTCGAACGGCGAATCTTGTTGCGGGAGAGTTTCTGGAAGGGGAGCAGGAGGACACTAGAGATTTGTTTGATCAGGTTGTAGAGGGAATCAACTGGGTTCTAGATGTCTATAATCACTCGCCATCGGCGCTTTATAGAGGTCAGGGAAGAGGAGAGAAAACACAACTGGAACAAATGATTCAAAGATTGAGCCAGGCAATCTCTAGAAACAACAAGTCCGAGATGGCAAATTCACTATCAGACGATATGATTCCATTTTTGCAGGCGTTTCACGAGGAAATATTATTGCTAAGATGATTTTGGAATAAAAAGATTTAATAGGAAATAAAAAGAGTAGATAAAGATGAGCGAGAATAGGATAAAAGACAAAAAAGGAAAATCCATTAGTTTGGGTTTTCCTTTTTTAACAGTAACTATTGAACATCATTCCACTATAAGCACTTGTAACATAGGGGCTGGCAAAATTCCTGCCGGGATTTTTATAAGCAACAATCGTTTTGTCTACATAATTCATTGGATTGATGGAGACCTGGTTGGCTTTTCTATATAGTGATGCAGTAAAATCTTTTACAGAAGAGAACAGCTCGCTTGCATCTTCCGAACTGGCGGATTCCTTTAAGAGAGATTCGTCAATTTCGATGTAGCCATTGTCTCCAAAACGAAGACCAATTGCATCCAGACTATTCTGATACTCTGATGAGAGCGACTTTACTTCTTTTACAAGAGAACCTGCTCTATGCTGGTTGTCAGAGAATTCGGATGCAGCACGCATGAAGTTGTTAAAACCACCAATCAGATGGCTGATATTCTCAGTGAGAGATTCGGTATCCGTCTTTAGGCCAATTGTAGTTGTTCCGCCTTCGGTCGCTGCGATACCCTTTAAGGTGACCTCGTACATTTTTTCTACGGTGAACTGATTAGACGCGGTGCTCCTTTGCGTACCATTTAGTATAAAGTCGGAATCGGTTGCAAGTCTGGTTGGAATTCCAATGCCAAGGAAATCAACAACACCTGCGGCTTTGCTCGTTTTATCATCGGATACGGTGAAAAGGAGTCCATTTCCATTTACCGTTCCTGTATTTGCAGAAGTGAGTCGAAGAGAGGAATTCTGACTTGCATCCTCTAACACGGAAGCGGTAATACCAATATTGGAGTTGTTAACAAGTCTGGCAAGTCGATCCTGCACATCGCGGTTGGTATCTTCAGAATCTACATTGAACTGGAACTCATAGTTCAGATTATTAATGCCAATATCAAAAGAATAAGCATTCTGGGCTAAGCCTTTTCCGGAAGAAGAAACAAAATTACCAGTATTGACCTGCTCAGTTGCAAGAGAATTAACCTGGAGCTCTATTTCAGGGAATTCAGTGAGATCTGCATCCTCACCAATATAAGTTGCACTGGCAATTTCTTCGTTAGTAGAAAAAGCAGTTTTTTTGCTTAGGACTTCATTTTCATCAAGGCCGCCTAACGACGAAATGGTATTGCTCAGTTCTCTGGCGCCTTCTTTAATTCCGACAGCATACTCCCGGTTTTCTTTATTTGATTTAATCAGATACAGAGGGGATTCTTTATTCAACTTAACAATAGAATTATAAATACTTCGCAATTCACTCTTCTTGTGTGTGTCTTGTGATGAAGTACCTTTGATTCCATAGGTTGGTAGATAATGATTATAGATCGTATTTAGTGCAGAAGTGTTCATAGCAGCCCCTCCTTTCTTCCTTGAAATATACTTCCGGCAGAATCAGTTCTGCCGTTAAGAAAGTCTGAAAATACAGGAAAAACGAAACATTCCCTGTGCATTTCTTTGCTCTCTTATGTATTGTGGGCATAAAAAACCTATTTTTATAGGTAAATCATATCATAGTAGGCTTGCAAAAGCAACAAAAGTGGAGTAAAATCCTATTAATTAATACATTTTTTGTGGAAAATTCGATTGACGCGATGAAGACAGTATGCTATAGTTAACGGGCGAGATGAGAAATAGGTC
>CANRNK010000186.1 GCA_947631985.1 uncultured Lachnospiraceae bacterium
TTTTGTGTTAAGTATTTTTCTATTACTGCTTGGCATTCTTGCGACAGCGCTTTATTACCATAAGCCGTACAAGGAATTCGGGAAGGCGTAATCTTTGAATTTTTTACCGTAATTTTACCCAACCCTGGACATGAACTTTACGTCAGTACTCTATACTAAGCAGGTAGCCAAGAAACTGATAGAATGGGAGCTGACACATGAAAAAAAGATTAGTAGGACTTTTCTTAACAATTACCTGCAGCGCAGGGCTCTTAAGTGGATGCGCATCAACAGACAAAGCGGATCTTAACTTTAATGAAATGAAATTAGAAAAAATCGAAGAAATGGCAAAAGAAGAAGGAGCAGTAAACTCTGTTGGAATGCCGGACACCTGGGCAAACTGGGGAGAGACCTGGACAGAAATTAATAGTTTATATGCCATCGAACATACAGATCTTGACATGAGTTCTGCAGAAGAAATTGCGATGTTTAAGGAAGAAGGAACCGATGCGACCAATGATGCTTTGGTTGAAACAGCACCTACCAGCTTTGCAGATATTCTGGAAGGTGACTATAAAGTAACCATAGGAGATGTGTCTAATGCGTCCCAGGCGCAACATGCAATTCTTGCAACGGCTTATGCAATGGGAGGGGATATTGATAACCTTCAGCCAGCTTACGACTTTTGGATGCAGTTGGCAGAGCAGGGCAGGATCGATACTGGAGATACCAGCACAGCCAGAATTGAATCAGGTGAGATTGCGGTAGGACTTTTCTGGGATTATAACTCCCTGAATTATAGAGACAATGCAGTGAAGAATAATCCAGATGCAGCATTTACCATCAATATTCCATCTGATGGAAGTGTACAAAGTGGATATGCATCTATTATTAATGTCAATGCTCCAAATCCAGCAGCAGCCTGCCTGTCAAGAGAGTATATTTTAAGTGATGAGGGACAGATCAATCTTGCAATTGGATATGCAACGCCAATTCGTGAAAAGGTAGAGATTCCTGCCGAAGTGCAGGAAAAGAGAATTCCAGCAGAACAATATGCTAGTGCAATTGCGGTACAGGATTTTGAAAAATGGACCGAAGTATGCCAGGAAATCATAACTTATTGGGAAGAAAACATCATTCCTGCAATTCAATAGAGTATCTCAAATAAAGCATCTCAAATAAAACATTTCAAATTGAGAAGAGAGGAAAACAGGTGTGCCAAAAGGCATGCCTGTCTTTTTAAACATATGATGAAAAAAAGTAAAACTTCTGTTTTTTTGCTGGCACCATTTTTGATTGTTGTACTCATTTATGAGTTATTGCCACTTGGTCAGCTTGTACTTAATAGCTTTTTGCAGAAAAAAAATCATACGATAACGTTGGAATATTATATCCGAATTTTTACCACGCCTGTTTATCTCCAGGCGATTCAAAACAGTATCAGGATTAGTCTGATTTCGGCTTTGATTGGTTTGAGTGTCGCTTTTTTTGCGGGGAAAGCCTATTTCGAATCGGATGGAAAACTAAAACAGTTTTTTTATCTGGTTCTAAACATGACATCTAATTTTAGTGGAGTACCGCTTACCTTTGCCTTCATGATTCTAATGGGGAACACCGGTGTCTTAACTTTGCTGCTTCAAAAGACTGGACTTGGTGGTGACTTTAACTTATATAGTGGAAATGGACTTTTGCTAGTCTATATTTATTTTCAGATTCCACTGGCTACCCTGCTTCTTCTGCCAGCATTTCTGGGACTGAAAAAGGAATGGAGAGAAGCAGCAACCATCTTGAATGCGTCTTCCTTTTCTTATTGGTGGAAAATTGGAATTCCAAATTTACTTCCTTCTATTTTGGGAACGTTTGTTTGCAAACGCCTTGGCTGCCTATGCAACGGCGTATGCGTTGATTTTGAATAATTATGCCTTGCTTTCTCTTCAGATTTCTTCCAAATTCAAGGGAGATGTCAAGATAGACAAACAAATGGGTGGTGCATTGGCTGTGGTGCTGATTCTCTTTATGGTGCTTTCTACCTTATTCAATAATTATCTGACAAGACGAAGTGGGAAAGGAAGGACACTTGTATGAAGAAAAAGAAAAAAAAAGCTTCCATCTTGCTATTACTACTACTGTGTGTCTATTTGTTGCTTCCATTTGCAGTTACACTTGTGTACTCCCTTTTTACAGAATGGACAGGGATTCTTCCAAGTGGTTTTACATTGCGCAATTACAAGCTCCTGTTTTTTGATGCAGAATTCTGGATGAGTCTGATGAGAACAATGCTAATCTGTATCATCTCGGTTGTAGCTTCCATTACAACCCTTTTACTTGCGATGTATGTGGTCGTGGTAGAATACCCTTTCCTTGCAAAATACATTCAGTTTATCTGTATGATTCCGTATGCATTACAAGGGGTTATTCTTTCAATCAGTATTGTATCGCTCTATTCTGGAACCGGTACATTGTTCTCGAATCGGATGCTTATGCTCTTTGGCGCCTATGGAGTACTGGTTTTGCCCTATATTTTTCAGGGGATTCGAAATAATATAAATGCAATCAATACACAGATGCTGATGAATGCGGCCAAAATGCTGGGATGCTCCCCGCTGAAAGCTTACTTCAAAGTAGTAGTTCCCAATATTTTACCAGGTATATTTGTGTCCTCGCTCCTGTCTGTAAGTGTGATTTTTGGAGACTTTGTTCTGGCTAATAATATCGCAGGGAATAGCTATCAGAATATCCAGGTGTATCTCTTTCGAAAATTAAGTATTTCCAGTGGATTATCCAGTGCCGTGGTCGTAGTTATTTTCCTAATGGTTTTCCTGATGACAGGAATGGTACTTCTATTACAGGGCATACATCAAAAAAAGGAGAAGAATAATGGCGTATATAGAGATTAAACAAGTGTATAAGAGTTATGGAGAGAACCATGTCTTAAAGGATATCAATATCCAGATTCTAAAGGGTCAGCTCGTAACACTGCTTGGACCATCGGGCTGTGGGAAGAGTACCCTGCTTCGCTGCCTGGCAGGGCTTGAAGAGATTCAGGAGGGAGCCATTTATCTGGATGGCAGTGAGATTTCACAAATTCCCGCCGGAAAGCGAAAGATTGGAATGGTATTTCAGCAATATAGCCTGTTTCCCAATCTGACAGTTGAGCAAAATATTGGTTTTGGATTGCAGATGCAAAAGATGAACCGGGATTTGATTTCAGAAAAAACAAAAAAAGTCATCTCATTAGTGGAACTGGAGGGGAAAGAGAAGGAATATCCAATCAGTTTATCAGGAGGACAGCAGCAAAGAGTTGCATTGGCACGGAGTATTATTATGGAACCCAAAGTCTTACTCCTGGATGAACCACTCAGTGCAATCGATGCCAAGCTTCGAAAATCTCTGCAGCAAAAGATTATGGAAATTCAAAAGGAATTAAACCTTACGGTGGTATTTGTAACCCACGATCAGGATGAGGCTATGTTGTTGTCAGATGTCATCTGGTTATTCAATCAGGGAAGGATAGAGCAAAGTGGATCTCCAATTCAGATTTATACCAGACCACACACTCATTTTGCGGCCAGTTTTATTGGGAATTATAATATTTTGGAGGCACAGGAATTTCATGCTATGGTGGGGGAAACGACGTCTGATGGCAAAAAAATAGGAATCCGGCCTGAGACCATCCAGATTCAAAGAGATCCAGTGCTGCCAGCAGAGGGAGAATACCTGTTACAAGGAAAAATTAAGGGAAACAGCCCAAGAGGAAATGTATTGCGCTATCAAATTGAAGTAAAAGGGATAAGGCTTCATGCAGATGTTCTTTTTCGTAGTTTTACGCTATTTGAGAATGGTGCAAATGTATATGTCTCGATTCCAAAGAGAGACTGTCTTGAACTATCTTGAGCATGAGAGGAAGGCAAGGTGTATTCATGAAAAAGAAT
>CANRNK010000187.1 GCA_947631985.1 uncultured Lachnospiraceae bacterium
GTCTGATTTAACTGGTTTTTAATGGCTTCGTATTCTTGTTTTGCTTGTTCTAATTTTTCTTGTGTGGTGAGAGCAGAGACAGAAACGGGAATCGAGGATACAAAAATAACAACTGCCCAAAAAAATGCCAATCTCTTGATTTTTCTTATGAAGTTCTTATTATTGCCTCCATCCAATTTCATGAAATTCGAATCCTTTCAGCATATAACTAAACCTGAATGGTTATGCTTCTTCCTGTTTTATCATACAATCGATAGGTAACACCTGCTGCATCTAACATTTTTTTTGACGCGATTACGGAAGGTGTTCCATTGTATTTATCATCACCATAAATGATTTCTCTGATTCCAGATTGAATGATTGCCTTTGCACATTCATTACAAGGAAACAAAGAAACGTATAACTTAGCACCACTCAAACTGCCACCACGATAATTTAAAATGGCATTCAACTCACTGTGTGTAACATAAGGATATTTAGTTTCATGTTCTGCACCTTCTCTATCCCAAGGAAACTCATCGTCAGAACAACCAATCGGAAAGCCATTATAGCCGACTGATAAGATTTTATTGTCCTCACTAACAATACAAGCTCCAACCTGTGTACTGGGATCTTTGGATCTCATTCCAGATAACATGGATATTCCCATAAAATATTCGTCCCAGCTGATATAGTTCTTTCTTTTCATATGAACAGACATGTTATCCTCTCCTTCAACTAAAACTTATTTTGTTCCAAAAATACGATCTCCCGCATCTCCAAGCCCTGGAACAATATAACTATGATCATTCAATCTTTCATCCAAAGCACCTACATAAATATCTACATCTGGATGTGCTTCCTGCATTTTCTGTACCCCTTCAGGAGCAGCAATGATACACATAAAATGTATTTTTTTACAACCTTTATCTTTTAACATTTGAATTGCTGCCACAGCAGATCCACCTGTTGCAAGCATAGGATCAACTACAAACACTTCACGTTCTGCACTATCTGCAGGAAGTTTGCAATAATATTCTACTGGTTGTACCGTTTCTGGATCTCTGTATAAACCAATATGTCCAACTTTTGCAGCTGGAATCAGGCTTAGTACTCCATCTACCATTCCAAGACCTGCTCTTAGAATTGGTACAATTGCCATTTTTTTACCTCTTAACTCTTTCACAGTTGTTTCACAAATAGGTGTTTCTATTTCCACATCTGCAAGAGGTAAATCTCTTGTCGCTTCATAGCACATCAACATAGCTATTTCACTAATTGTTTGTCTGAAATCTTTCGTTCCAGTATCCTTTCTTCTGATATAACCAATCTTGTGCTGAATCAAAGGATGATCCATGATAACAACTTTCGACATTCTATTTCCTCCTAAATTTTTCTATTCTGTTTCATCTTCCAACAGGCAAATTCTTCTGCTATGTTTTTCTTCTTCTGAAAATGGTGTATCTAAAAATGTATCAAGAATATCAATCGCAAGATGCACGCCTACTATACCCGCTCCTAAGGCAAGTACATTTGCATCATTATGTAATCTTGTCATTTTTGCAGAGTAGGTATCACTACATAATGCTGCACGAACACCTTTGACTTTATTTGCAGCAATAGAAATACCAATTCCTGTAGTGCAAATAACGATTCCCTTCTCACATTCTCCACTAGCCACACTGTTTGCAGCTAATTTCCCATAGATAGGGTAATCACAGGATTCCTTCGTATAACAGCCAAAATCCTTATACTCAATTCCCCGTTCTCTTAGATGTTTCATCAATGCTTCTTTTAAATCGATCGCACTATGATCACAACCTATTGCTATCATGCGTTCCTCCAATCAGGGATGTTATCCCATTTATTTATCTAGATTCTCTATTAAGAATATTACACAAAAATGTAAATAATTGCAAATATATTAAGAAATCAAACGGCATTTTTTACGAATTATGGGAGTTTTATAACGCTGTGACCTGCAGCTTTTAGTAAGCGGTTCATAATTGCCTGACCGATTCCATCTCCTTCAAAGGATTCCGAATAAATATATTGTATATTTTCATCATCGAATTCACGCAAAATCAAATAGAGCCTACGCGCAATCATTCTTTCATCTGTCCGCTTTCCTACACTTTTTATAAAACCTGCAGTATATGCATTCATCGTTTCATCTGTTCCAATAATTCCAACCGAAAAACCTTGTTCTAATTTTTTATCTGTTTCATTGTTAATATATTCAATAACAGCTTCTTTCTTTCCTTCTAACAAAACCATGGTTCCTTTTGGAGCATAATGTCGATACTTCATGCCAGGAGCCTTTGGACTCAAATCACTGCGATTTGAAAAAATAGTCTGATCTGTTTCGACCGTTCCAATTTCTTCTTCTAACATTGCTTTTGTTATATAACCAGGTCTAAGTATACAAGGTGGTTGGGTAGTCATGTCCAGAATGGTGGATTCAATCCCTATCTGTGATTCTTCTCCACCGTCTAAAATCATATCAATCCGTCCATTCATATCTTCCACCACATATTTTGAACTGGTAGGACTTGGTCTTCCTGATCGATTAGCACTGGGAGCAGCAACATATCCCCCTGCTTCACGAATAAAAGCAAGTGCTATGGCATCAGATGGCATACGAACAGCTATGGTATTTAAGCCCCCTGTGGTTTCCACTGGTACAATTTCACTACGCTCAAAAACCATGGTCAAAGGACCTGGCCAGAATTTTCTTGCAAGTAAAAGGGCTTTCTCTGGAATATCTGCAACAATCGGTGCCAATGCATCAAAATCTGCTATATGAATAATCAGCGGATTATCCGAAGGACGCCCCTTTGCTTGATAAATTTTTTTACTGGAATCAGGATTTAAGCCATCACCACCTAGACCATATACTGTTTCTGTGGGAAAGGCTACCAGACCTCCCTGGCGAATTACAAGACCAGCCTTTTTTATCAACTCCATATTAAGATTTTCATATGTTACGTTTATAATTTCTGTTTTCATGTTTACCCCAAACTTCTTTTGCTACATTTTTTTCAGTATAACACAAGGCTTTTTGCAAGAAAAGAGGGGTTCCGAACAGAACCCCTCCCACTAATTCGCTGCTTCCACATAAGCATTGATTACTTCCCAGACAGAAGGTTTCTCAAAGCCTAATTTCCACATAGCAACTCCTGCAATTTGATGTTGATTCATCACATTTAATTTCACTTCTATCGATGCTTCATCTTCTAACCAAACCTGATAAAGTTTCCCATCTGCTTCATATTCTGCATAATTTTGACAGGTTTCTTCATTCCATACAGGGGTTAATCCTTTATTTGCAACCCAGCTTTCAGCAAGAAGCATTCCAACAGCCTCACTGCTAACACCTGATTCCTCTGTCGTCCAGATTCTTGTATAAAATGGAATTCCATTAATTACCTTTTCTGCTGGCACCTCTTTTAATGTTTGCAGGATTCCATCTTCTGTAAAGTCAATAGATGAAACACTTCCCGCCTCACTGCTGCCATTCCAATGTTCATCATATCCCATAATCACAACATAGTCTGCATAAACGCCCTGTTGCTGTCTATTATAATGACTAGTATGTTCTCTTGGTACATAATTATCAACAGAAAGAACGATGTCATATTCCCTACAGGGTATGGATAATTCTCTCAAAAATTGTATAAAATGAGTACTTGCATCTTCAGACACATTTTCAAAATCTATATTTATTCCATCCAAATCATATTCTAAGGATGTTGCAATTAGATTGTTGATTAAATTTGCTCTGCTCTCAGAATTTGATAAAACGGTAAGCAAATCAATATTCGGATTAAAATCATCGAT
>CANRNK010000188.1 GCA_947631985.1 uncultured Lachnospiraceae bacterium
CTACCTCCTCATATTATCCAGTCCGTTTAAGTAGTCATTTCCTCGCTCTGCCACATTACTGTCTGGAACGTCATTATCCTTAACTTCTACGCCATTCAAATCAACGTCTTCCACCTTGCTGTTTTCAAGATCCAGCTCTGCATTTAACGCAAACTGCCTTGCCAGTTTCTCTTTAAGCTCTGTTTCGTACGAAAATGGCTTTTCATACTCCTGCTTTGACTGTTCCATGTCCCGTTGGTACTGATCTATCTTCTTAATCAGAAATTCTTCATTTTCAGATAACCCATTAAATGTGTTTTCAAGCTTGACCATATTACCAACAGGGCTCGTACTAAGTTCTGCTTTGTACTCAGTCTTACCACGAAGAACCATATAATTTACACCCATATAATTCTTCTCTACAAGTAAATCAAACCCTTTGAATCTGCCTATTGGATAAATATCACCTGTCTTGCATTTACTGATAGCTTCCAGCATTACCGTTCCACCATCCACTCGTTCTGTAAATTGTGACTTACCAATGGTTATACTAAACTCTGGACTTGCAATTAACTGTTTGTCTCTCGTCATAATATCCTCACGGACACAGGCAAGTTTCTCTTCTGCTGCTTTAATAAGCTTCGGAAAACGTAGCATGAAATTATCCTGCAAACTATATCGCTGACTGTCATAGGATGCTTTTAAGAGTTTTAAACGTTGTACATCATTATCTAACTCCATCTTCTCACGGATAAGTGGATTGCCTGTCGCAACAGCTTTAATCTCCGCATAGGAAAGTGTGGCTTCATCAATATCCTCACAGGTTCTAGATACCGATTTACTTGTCATTACCTGACTGATAAATCGCTGCTTATTTTCCACTAATGACCAGGAATATGCATCAAAGGTTCCCTTCGTAACATATCTATACACTGCTATTTCAGAATTCTCATTTCCCTGCCTGATCCCCCTTCCTTCTCTTTGTTCAATACTAGAAGGTTTCCAAGGACAATCTATATGGTGCATAGCTACTAAATGAGTCTGGACATTGACTCCCGTCCCACACTTATCCGTAGAACCAATCAATATTTTCTTCTTTCCTGTCCTCATATCCTTAAATAGTGCATCTCTTTGTGGATCGCTTTTCGCATCATGAATAAATGCTATTTCATTCGCTGGAATACCTCTCCTGACCAATTCTGACTTTACATAGTTGTAAATATCAAATTCTTCTGGCTGTTCCTCTGGTGACCAAGAAGATTTGGGTGTTCCAATATCGGAAAATACCAACTGACATCCTATTTTGTCTTCTCTGATAGCCTTCCTATACTCAAAAGCAATATTATCAACTACCTTATTCAGTTTTCCATCCAGATTATTTGGTGCATCTGAATCTAATAATCTTGCATCGGTTCCTAACAGTCTAGCTTCATGTGTAATCTTCAAAAAATTATCTTCACTTGGATCCACTCCACCATTACGGATACTCTCTGCTCTTACCACGAAATTTTCCATCACCTGCTTTACGTACCAATCCGGTTCACTCTCTACAATGGTATACTTTTCATCTCGAAGTTTTGGTACCTCTAAATCAAGCATATCTGCGGTCTGCACATCTGCTACTTCTCTGAAAATATTCATAAGCTCTGGTAAATTCGTGAACTTATTAAAACGACTTTTAAACCGGAACCCGCTTCCTTCAACAGTAAGCTCCAACGCAGTTGTTACTTCTCCAAAGTTAGATGCCCAGGAATCAAAATGATAAATACCCATTCTCTCTAAAGCATTCTTTTGCAAATATGATTGCATAACATACATTTCGCACATTGTATTACTGATTGGAGTTCCTGTTGCAAACACGACGCCCCTGCCATCACTGATTTCACTAATATACTGACATTTAAGCTGCATATCCGTAGACTTCTTAGCCCCTGAACTTGAAATACCAGATACATTGTTCATCTTAGAAAATATAGCAAGGTTCTTATAACCATGTGCTTCATCCACCATGATGGAATCAATTCCTAATTCTTCAAAGGTAATCAGATCATCTTTTCTGCTTTCATCAGTAAGAGTTCGTAGCTGCTCTTCTAATTTCTTCTTCATGGATTCCATCTGTTTCACAGTCCATCTCTCACTATTTGCTCGCTTTGCATCTTCAATAGCATACGACATCTCTTCTATCTGCTCATTTATCATGCGCTCTTTCCGTTCTGCTGAAATTGGCACCTTCTCAAACTGCGAATGTGACATAATAATACAATCATAATCTCCCGTTGCTATTCTTGAGATAAACTGCTTTCTCTTACTCTTCTCAAAGTCCCGTTCTGTTGCTACCAAAATATTAGCAGACGGATAAAGTCTTAAAAACTCTCCGGCTGTTTGTCCTATTAGAGATTTTGGAACCACCATTACTGTCTTATTGGCAAGTCCAAGTCGTTTTTGTTCCATACATGCTGCCATCATTTCAAAGGACTTCCCAGCACCAACACAATGCGCCAGTAAGGTATTTCCACCCATTAAAATTCTTGCTACTGCATTTCTCTGATGTGGTTTTAATACAATCTCTGGATTCATACCAGGAAACTGCAAATGAGAGCCATCATATTCACGAAGCCTGCTATTATTAAATGTTTCATTATAATATTCCACATACTTTGCTCGGCGCTCAGGATCCTTGAAAATCCAATCCTTAAATGCTTCTTTGATCTGATTCTGTTTTTCCCTTGCAAGCATTGTCTCATTCTTATTCACAACATAATGATATTTTCCATCCCCATCCTCTACACGATCCTTAACTGTTACCGTCTTAAGATTCAAGGTCTGTTCAAAAATAGAATAAGCATCCATGCGGCCAGTACCATAAGTCTTGGTAGCTGCCACAGAATGCTTATCCATTGATTTATTCTCAACAAACCATTCCATTGTATATTTGTTCAAATGAAGCTGAATTCCAGAATTATAATACTGACTTCTGACCGCCCTCGCTCTCCTTGGAGTGTTTAGCAGTTCATAAATAAATTGTTCGTAATCCTCTGATTCAATCCAGGTACTTCCTATTCTTACATCAATCTCAGAAGCATCCAAATTAACTGGTTGTACCTGTTCTAATGCTTTTGCATTTACTCCAAACAATTCCGGATCATTTTCTGCAAATGCTTTTGCTATTCGAAATTTATCCCTTACATTACCTGATAAATATTCATCAGCACTCTCCCACCCTGCATTAAAGTTATTCTCATTGTAAGCCATAGGATTTAGATAGATAATGCCTTTTAATTCTTCAATCATAATGCCTCGTTCAAGCTCTGCTCTTGCGTGCTCTGATAAGCTGCTTCCTTCTGGAAGTTCAGCCATCGCTTTTGAAACATCTGGATGATAGATACTAAGCATAAAAGGAATATTTACACTTCCATATTCATTCATGGAAACATTTAATGCTTCCACCGCAGTCTCTACTCTTTCAATCTGCACCTTCGGCTTAATTGTCTGTTTGTAAAACATATCTGCTTTCTTTACAATTCCGTCTTCATCAACTACCTCCAAGGAACAAAGCAGCGGATAATCCGAATCATTACGAAAGGCTCTACTATTTTCTCTTTCCGCAATAGAACCGTATTTCTTAGCAAATACATCATACCTTTTATTCAAGTCCTTCTGCTTTTCCGCTAATTCCTCCTCACTGCACCCCTGCGTCTGTATCTCTATTAGCTCTCTCGTTACTGCTCGAATATTATTCATAGCCTTAATACGTTCTTCCATGTTTGCACTCACCTCCTTACGGTACATCTGGGAATTTTCTCTGAAATAAAGTT
>CANRNK010000189.1 GCA_947631985.1 uncultured Lachnospiraceae bacterium
TCCTTTGTCACAGGTTTCATTTCATTCAGACGAATGAGATTTCCAGGAGCGGTGTATTCAGGGAAATGTTTTCCTCTTCCTTCTCCATCTGAACTAGAAGAAAGACTTTCTTCTAACCAGAACAGTGTTTCGATGATATCCTCGGCGGTACCAAGGCTGTAATCATCAAGTGCTTTGTAGTTACATTGTAGCACCTCAGCTATTTTAAGCAACATATCCTGTTTTGGAACACGAGATCCAGTTTCATACTGTGCAATTCGTACCGACATGCTTTTTCCTTCAAAGCCAAGGGCTGCACCGAATTCGTCCATGGTCATTTTTCGAAATACTCTTATTTTTTTAATTCGTTCACCAAGAGTCATAAAGAACCTCCGTTCATATTCTAATCTAATTTGCTAAGAAAAGTATAACACATCAAAAATGAAATGAAAAGATTTCTATACAAAATAATTTAGAAAAAGTTGTTGACTTTCTAAACATATTAGTATAGTATATGTTTAAAGTAATTATTCTATACAGAATAATATAGAAAATAGATTGAGAATGAAAGGAGACAAAACACAAGTAATTCCAAGCAAATCGTACATTGACAATTAAATGAGCTGTATCAGAATCCAACAGACTTTCGCGAAGACAATTTGAACTTTCTATATTATAGAAATCTTAAATTGAGCGAAGATGACACTCCCCTAAGAGCAAATAGGTAGGGTACCTCGCACAGGAGCGACCCTAAACAAGTAGAATTATTTTCTACTTTGTTGAGGCTGGTTGGAACACCAGCAGATTTTGATACGAATGGAAGCCAAACCTCAAGAGCCCTCAAATTTTCTAATAGATGTAACTATCAACAATTTTATTTTGAAGGAGGTGGAATGTATGCAGGAGATGTTTGTTCATGCAGAAGAAGTAAGGGAACTGTTAGGAATCTCTCGTTCAAAGGCGTATGGAATTGTACGTCAGTTGAATGACGAACTGAAAGAACGTGGACTGATTACTTTAAATGGCAAGGTCAGCAGAAAATATTTCATGGAAAAGATCTATGGAAGTGATAATGCTGATAAACAGTAAATCGAGGTAGGGTGGCGATCATATCGTCACCTTATTTCATATGGAAAGAGAAGGAAGGAGTGATTTTATGCCAGCATATAAAGATAGTGTAACTGGCACATGGTTTGTAAAGTTCTACAGCAAGAGCTGGACAGGCGAAAACAGACAAATTAAGAAACGAGGCTTTGCAACGAAGCGCGAAGCGTTGGAATTTGAGAGAAACTATAAAGTCAGGGAAGAGTGTAATCTGGATATGACATTTGAAAATTTCTTCAAGTTATATTCAGAAGACATCATGGGACGATTGAAACGCAATACCTGGCTGACGAAGGAGCACATTATTCGGACTAAGATTTTACCTTATTTTCAGAGCCTAAAGATGAATGAGATATCAGCATCCGACGTTTTGAAATGGCAAAATGAAATGATTGCTTATCGGGATGAGAATGGAGTGGGGTATTCTGAGACCTACCGAAAGACCATGCATAATCAGTTGAGTTGCTTATTTAATCATGCATGCAGGTATTACAACTTGAAAAGTAATCCTGCTCGAAAAGCAGGTTGTATGGGAAAAGAAGAGTCTAAGGAAATGTTATTTTGGACAAAAGAAGAATATAAGAAATTTTCAGAAGCCATTATGGATAAGGAAATTTCCTTTTACTCTTTTGAAATGCTTTATTGGACGGGAATCAGGCTTGGAGAACTTCTGGCACTTACCATGGAAGATTTTGATTTTACCAAAAATACGGTCAGAATCAATAAATCCTATCAAAGATTGGAGAAGCAGGATCTAGTAACTACTCCTAAGACTCCCAAGAGCAAACGAACCATAAAACTTCCAAAGTTTTTGGTGGAGGAGATGAAAGAATATTTTGCCATGCTTTATGGATATGAGAAAACAGATCGTATTTTTCCAGTTACCAAAAGTTATCTTCATCATGAGATGGAACGAGGTTGTAAGAGTTCTAAGGTAAAGAAAATTCGTATCCATGATTTGAGGCACTCGCATGAATGCCGTTCATTAAGGTGTTTCTAGTACAGCCGATTATTCGGCTGTCTTTTGCAGTTCTAAGGCTTCACTTTCTGCCTTTTCTTTCTCGTACTTACGGCGCATATAATTACGGTTCCAAGCACGCTTCTTGCGTTTCTTTTCTTCTTCCTTGAATTCCTCAGGAGTTAATTTCTTCATTGGTGCATCCAGTTTTCCGACATACTTTAGATAAATGTCAATTTGTTGCATGCGCACCCCAGAAGACTTATCTGCTTCATGAATCACGATTTTTTCAACAAATTCATGAAGCATAGGAGTAGTAAGCTCGGTGAAGTCTGTATATTTGTGTACCAATTCAATGAATTTGTCCACTCGATTAGAATCTTCTTCGTAAGAGATTAATTCATTTTTCAGGTTCGTTACAGATTCTTCTAAATTTGCCTGCTCATCTTCATATTCTTCAAGGAGCATTTCAAAACGCTTGTCTGATAACTTCCCTTTGACATTATCTTCATAAATCTTTTTGATGAGTTGATTTAATTCAACAATTCTTTTCTCTTCTCTTGAAAGACGTTTCTGTAAAAGCTTGGCAGCATCTGCACGTTGGACTTCCGATGCATTACGCACTTTGGCAATGAATTCATTTTCATGTTCTAAGACGAAGCCACAGGTGGCTTTAATCGTCTCTAAAATCAATTCTCTAACTACATCGGTACGAACATGGTGCTGAGTGCATTTGTCCACAAAATTTGTCTTATTCAGGCTGTAGGTGGAGCAATGGTAGTTATCCTGTGCGTTGGTGTATTTGCCAGTTGGATTTCCATCAGCATCCTTTTTCTCATACCCGCCAGTGCGGTGATTATACATCTTAGCACCACAGTCGGCACAGAACATAAGACCAGTTAATGGATTTACATAACCACGTTTACAAGGCTGTTTCTTTGTTTTACGAATCTCTTGAACCATATTCCAAGTATCTTCATCCACAATCGCATCCTGCGTATTTTCAAAGATAACCCAATCTTTTGGATCGACTTTCTTGGAAAGTTTGTCTTTGTAGGATTCCTTGTAGTTTCGGAAGTTGACGGTATGTCCCATATACTCCTGCTTTTTCACCATATCGGTAATGGTAGATGAAGTCCATGTATATGGTTTGGACATATCACATGAGCCACGACAAGTACCAAGTCCTTGCTTTGTGAGATAATAGGATGGACGTTCTACCTTTTCAGAGGTAAGAAGTCTTGCAATCTGTGATGGGCCAAGACCCTCCACAATCAACTGATAGATTCGTCTTACAGTTGCAGCAGCTTCTTCGTCAATGAGCCAGTGGCTGGAATCTTCTGGATCTTTTCTGTATCCGTAAATCGCATTAGAAGTAAGGTGCTTTCCCTCCATTCCTTTTGCACGAAGAACAGACTTGATTTTGCGGCTGGTATCACGCACATACCACTCATTCATGATGTTCAAAAATGGAGCAAATTCATTGCTTTCAGCATTGATACTGTCTACCCCATTGGTAATAGCGATAAAACGCACTTGTTTCTCACGAAACAGTACATCGGTATAAAAGCCTACCTGCAAGTAATTACGCCCGATTCGGCTCATATCTTTGACGATGACGCAGTCTATGCGTCCATCTTCAATATCTCCTAGCAGACGTTTCCAATCAGGACGTTCAAAATTTGTTCCAGACCATCCATCATCCGTATAATGTGCCAGATT
>CANRNK010000190.1 GCA_947631985.1 uncultured Lachnospiraceae bacterium
ATGATTCTGGACAGCATATTGAGGATCAGATTATTATGATTTTTTTTCCATTTGGCAAGTTCCGGGAAAAAAGTATCCCTTTTTTCATCAAATTCTAATACCTCTTCAAAAAAGTCGAGGGCTCCAAGTCTTTCTCCCAGTGTTTCGAAGTCAGTGGAAAGCGAGCTGAGTAGGATTGTTGCGCCGCCCTTTCTATCAGGGTCAAGCGCATATTCTTTTAAAAAGGAGACATACACATGATAGTAAGTATGACACACATAAATTCTGTCTTTCATAATTTGCGGATCCTCTTGTGGATTCTTCGTATTGTTTTTGGCGCAAATGCAAATAAAAAGAGATAGCATTTATTTTTAAGACTCAGGTGCTGGTTCCCCATTCCCTTTAAGAAGTTCTTTCTGATAAATGCAATCACAGCCTGGTATTCGCTATTATTCTTTTGCATCTGTTTGATTGGGATATGAAGCAGGTATTCCAGTCTTTGGAAAATACCAAACCGGAGTGCGACTGGTATCAGATCTGGGTTCTTCTTTTGAACCAGTTCCATGGCAACCTCTGCATTGTCCACGCAGTCCGCGAAGACTCGCGGGAACTCCTCTTTGCTTTTCTTTCTCGTATTACTTCCAATTCTGTAGTATACATGGTACATCTGTTTATGGCTACTGGCAATCCCTTGGATCCCTCCAAGTAGATGAATCATCAGATAAAAATCTTCATTTAAAACCCCTTCCGGAAATTTCTTCTCCTCAAATAATTCCCGTTTACATAGTTTTGTACAAAAGGAACAGTCTCCACGATGTAAGAGTAATTCTTTAAAAAATGTTTCTGAATCAATCACCTCATCCTGCATGGGCGGGATACAGATTGGCGCAAGGATTGTCCCATCTTCCGCTTCCTCCTGCCTTCCTGCCTGTGCCATCTTCATTCCAGTAGATGTAATCATCTTATAAAGCGTTTCATACATTTCCTCATCAATCCAGTCGTCACTGTCAACAAAACCAACGAAATCACCTTTCGCATGCATAAGTCCCAGGTTTCTTGCTGAAGAAGACCCTCCATTTGGTTTATGAAACACCTGAATTCTGGAATCCTCTTTCGCCAGACTTTCGCACAGTTCCCCTGTTCCATCCGTCGACCCATCGTCTACGAGCAGAATTTCGAGGTTTGTATAGGTCTGCTTACAGACTGACTCGACACATCTTGGAAGGCAGTCTTTAATATTATAGATTGGAATAATGACAGAAATCAGGTCATTCATTCTTTGCTTTCTCCTTTAACTTTCGATACATATGCCGCTGCGCAATCACGGGTGCCTGGCTCATCGGGCCGGAAGATTCGAATTTAACATTCTTACCCTCAAGTAGCCTTTTACATTGTGCAAGGAGCACTCTTGCGGCATGTTGTGCATTCCATTCCCCAGCGATGGTCTGATATGCCCCTCTTCCAAGCTTCATTCTGAGCGTAGCATCCTCAATCAGTTTCTGCACTTGCTCCTGAAACTCTTGTAGATTCTGGCTCTGGTACACAAGTCCATTCTCACCATCCCTGATTAGATATGGGGTCGCTCCTGGTGCATGACTTGCGACGACAGCACATCCACTATTCATTGCCTCGTTTAGGACGGCGCCCCACCCCTCTTTATAATCAGAGGTAAACAGGAAAATATCTGCTCTTTCCATTTTTTTACGAATTTCATCCGGTGTCATAAAGTCTTCCATTGAGATAATGTCAGAAAGACCTGCCAGCTCTATTGTTTCTGCAATTTCATTTCGACATACTCCATTACCAATCATGGTGATATGAACTTTTGTCTCTTGGCATTTAATTTTTGCTGCAAATTTAACCACTAGTTCTGGATGTTTCCACGGAATCATTCGTCCAGCCCATAGGATTTCTATCTTCTTATTCTGTTTTTTTTGCTCTAACAATACTTGTATATCATATTCTATCAATTTGGGGAAATACCCAAAACGGAACATTTTATTTGGATAGGCTCTTACAACATGAAAATCCGAGGCAACATATCCACCGTCACAGAGCAGATAAACAGGTGCTTTACGGTATTTTGTATGATCCTGATATTTCTTCCAAAGTCCCCTTGGTGAGATTGCTTTCCAGGTTCCTTCCTTGTACAATCTCTCGCTACTACGGATTACGATTTTACCAAGTTTCAGCCTTTCCCTAATATAGGCTTCCTCTTCTACCCCACCAAAGATCACAATATCACTTTCCAGAATCAGCCTGGCACATTTCTCTGGCTCCTCATAGTAATGAAGAAGATAAGGACATTCCTTCAAGGAAGCCTCCCATCCCATGGATTTTCTCTCTTCTTCCATGGGTTCTGTCTGAATAAAAAAGTAATCCTTCCCTAGTTCCTTTGAAATCTCATCCGATAAGGGAATCTGGTGGTGATTAATATAATTAGAAACAGAAACGATTTTCATTTAGTAACCATCCTTACTTTGACACGGTATCTTCAACCCAAATCCTCTCCATGATAGATTTCATGGTAGATTTCTAAAAGCCTGTTATAGTTGATTTTAGCATTGTGTGTTTGCACTGCTCGTTTTTTTGCCCCATCGGATAGTTTAAGCGCAAGTGCATCGTCCGAAAAAATCCTGACCACCTGATGTGCCAGCAAATTGGCTTCTAGCGACGGGAAAAAAAGTCCTTCTTCTTCTTTTACAAGCAAATCCGGAACTCCCCCCACCTCACTCGCCACAACCGGCACCCCAAGCAACATTGCCTCGCCAACGGAATTGGGTGAGTTCTCAATCATAGAGGCGGATAAAAATACATGGCAGGAGAGCATTCCAGAACACATTTCCTCTGCGTTTAGCATCCCAGTAAAGGTAACATTCTCCCAAAGATTTTCCTTTTTGATGAGCCACAGCAGGTACTTCCCATAGGAAGAGCGTTTCAGCCTGTCTTTCCAGTTTGCAGTACTTACAATACTGTTACCTCCCACCAATAGCTTTACATCCGGAATAACTTTTCTAATATAGGGAAGCGCCTCCAAGGCCAGATGCAACCCCTTTAAAGGATAATCGCCCTGGCTGACAAAAATCGAATGCCTGACACAATGTTCTATTCTCCACTCTTTGCCATAGAATTCGCTTCTTAATGTCTCATTCATAAAATGGTACCTAGCACCAGCGTTGACTGACTTCGCATAGGCTCTGTCAAATTCTGTCCGACCAGTTACATTTCCTGTCAGTTTCAATGCTTCTGTTTCATGAACGGCTCTTTTATAAAACTTTTTCTGCTGCTGTACAATCGAATCCTGTTTTAGGAAATCCCGTAGTGTCACTCTCTTTTGCACCCATTTGGGAATGCCATCCATATAATGATCCGCGCAGGCAAGGCAAAGTCCCTGAAGTCCAATCAGCGTCCGCTCCGGTCTGCCAAATGCCTTGGCAAAGGCCAGACTATGTGGGAATTCCGTTCCGAAAATATGAACGAGATCTGGCTGATAATCTTCCAGGATTTCGCAAAAGACAGGCTCCATCGTCTTTTCATAATAAGTCTCTTTTGCAGTATTTTCATAAAATCCATAGAAAGTCAGACCTGCGACCTCTCCCTTTTGATAGGTTCCAGGTTGAAGATCCTTAAGTGGAAAGCAGACTGCAAGCTCGTTTTTATTCTCTTTTGCATTCCGGATTAATTCCCCAGACAGACCCGAAAGCCAGCCTTCTTTACTACTCGCTACCATGCCAAGACTCTTGGCAATCAC
>CANRNK010000191.1 GCA_947631985.1 uncultured Lachnospiraceae bacterium
AAATAAAGGAGACAAAGGTCTCTTAGAAATGGAAAAGGAAAACGAGGCTGGGTGACAACTAGCCAAAAAAATTCCGCATACTTGAGGAATATGGAGTTAAGAAATCACTATCCGCTTACACTTGCAAAACGATTCCAAGTCCTCTGATCACTGGATATAGAAAAACGATATTACTATTACCGGATAAAAAATACAATTCAGAAGAATTAACGATGATATTACACCATGAGTGTAATCATTATGCACAAAATGACTTATGGTATAAATTAATCATGACCTTTGCAGTGGGCATTCATTGGTTTAATCCTTTTGTACATATTATGGCAAGACAATCTTATAAAGATTTAGAATTACTTTGTGATTCTATGGTAGTGCAAGAGATGAATAACCAAAAAAGAGCTGATTATATAAAAAGCATACTTGAAGTTGCGGAAAAAGGAACAAAAACTACGTACAGCACATGTTTTATGGGAGGAAAAAAAATAATGAAATCAAGAATAGAAAATGTATTTGATAAGTCAAAAAAGAAAAAGGGTATGGGGGTATTTGTTTTTCTAGTATTATTACTGATGATATCTAGCATGTTAATTTCTTGCAATTCTACAACTGAAAAAAATGAGGCTAAAAGTGAAGAATCCTCAACGCAAGTAATTTCAGAAGACGAGGCAACAACCATAGAACCAGAGACAGTATTGCCTGAAGAAGTGGTAGATCCTTATATATTTGAAGTAAATGATCTCTTAGAAACAAGAATGGACAAAAACCAAATAAGCGATTATTACATCACGAATATAGGGGATCCTTCAAACTTGTATTATATAGATGATAATAAAGTACTTTGGGGATGTGGATACAATCAATATGGACAGCTAGGGCAGGGAACTCAATCGGAAGAACTAAATCCAGAAATGGTTAAGATTGCTGAAAATGTAGTTCATGTAGATTATTCCCAAACAGGATATATGGTGTATCTTACAGAAGATCATAAATTATATGGAATGGGAACCAATGCAACAGGAGCATTGTTAGAAGACATTACGGTATCACTAGAAGAAGCTCATAATAATGCAAGATTCCATGTAGTCACATCGCCCAAACTTTTGATGGAGAATGTTAGTTATGTAAGTTTAGGTGAAGGTGATGTTGTTGTATTGAAAGATGATGATACCGTTTGGACATGGGGAGAGCGGTGGTACAGTGGTAGACTAATAAATGGAGAAGTTTGTGATTATGACAGAGAGCCCACTAAACTTCTTGAAAATGTGAAACTCATTACAGGTGGTCGGTTTAACCATGCGGCATTATTAGCAGATGGAACTCTTTGGACTTGGGGACACAATTATACTGGTAATTGTGGAATTGATGGCGACTATTTTATATCAGAGCCACAAAAGGTTGCAAGTGATGTGAAAATGGTTTGGACAGGAAGACTTACCTACAATATAAATGCTACTGATATTAATGAACTAAATAACACCTATGAAAGAAGTCTTGAAAATACAATTATTGAAAAAACAGATGGAAGCTTTTTCGCATGTGGTGTAAATATTGGAGGAAAAGAAAAAACGCTGGATTATTATTATGAGGTTGGAGATCCATATAATATCGTTTGTACTAGTGAATTTTTACCATGTACTATCGTTGAGAAAAGTGATGAAAATATAACAGAACCCATAGAAAATGAGTTGAAATCTGAATAAACATACAAACAACAATTTTACGGAAATTTGGAATCCGGCACTTATATTGCTTACTTTGCTATAGAAGAGGAAAAAGTAATGAAATCAAAAATAGAACATATATTGTATCAATCAAAAAAAAATGCAGGTAGAAAAAGATTCTGTTCCTTCCTTTTAATACTCTTGCTTTCAAGTGTGTCAATTTCATGTAGCAGTACAACTGAAAAAAAGGAAAAAGCCAGTGGAGATTCTTCAACATCAGAACTCTCTAAAAATGAGACGTCGCCAGTAAATCAAGAAGTAGAAGCAACGAAACCAGTGATAGAACCGTATGTATTTTCAGTTGATAATCTTTTGGACACGAGAATGGACAAAAGTCAATTAAGCGATTATTACATTAAGAATACGGGATACTATTGGAATTTATATTATATAGATGAAAATAAGGTACTATGGGGATGTGGAAGTAACGAATATGGTCAATTGGGACAAGGTACACAATCTGAAAAATTCAACAAAAAAATGATAAAAATTGCAGAACATGTAATACACGTAGATTATTCACAGGAAGGGTATGTTGTTTTTCTTACCGAAGATCATAAATTGTATGGAATGGGAACCAATGCAACGGGAGCATTACTAGAAGATGTTGCAGTACCATTAGACGAAGCTCATAATAATAAAAGCATGTATGTAGTAACATCTCCTAAACTATTGATGGAGGATGTCAGCTATGTCAGTTCAGGTAAGGGAGATGTAGTCGTACTAAAAGATGACAACACAGTATGGACATGGGGAGAACGTTGGTATAGCGATAAAAAAAAGGAAGGAGATATTTGTGCTTATGATCGAGAACCTGTTAAGCTTTTTGAAAATGCAAAGATTATTACTGGCGGGATGTATAATCATGCAGCCTTATTAAACGATGGAACTGTTTGGACCTGGGGATACAATTATACTGGTAATTGTGGAATTGATGGGGATTATTTTATATCAGAACCACAAATGGTTGCAAGCAATGTGCAAAGGGTGTGGACAGGCAACCTTTCCTACAATATAGATACAACTGATATTAGTGAACTAAGTGGAATTATAACAGGTCTACTTGAAAACACTATTATTGAAAAAACAGATGGAAGCTTTTTAGCATGTGGTAAAAACATGGGAGGAAAAGAAAAGACGCTTGATTATTATTACGAAGTTGGAGAGCCTTATACTATCGTTTGTACTAGTAAATTTTTACCATGCACTATCATTGAAAAAAAGGAGAAAGAGATAGCTCCAATTCTTACGGCGGAAGAAATTGCAAATAAGAAAGAAGCAGAGAAGTATAGTTATACAGAAATGTATGGAAGTATAGAAGATAAAAAGCAGGAATTTTATGATGAGGATACTGGCAAAGTAACTTATTATTATGAAGTGGAACGATTCTATTTTAATGATGATTTTCCAGTTGCAATTAATAATACTTTAAAACAAATTTATGATGAACATGAAAAAATATATAAAGAAGGATCATCTAATTATAGTTCGGGCAAGGTACAAGAAACATTAGGTGAAGAGGAAGAGCCGCCATCATATGATTTCTATCACTTTTTAAACATTAAATATAGTGGTGATGATTATATTAGTATTTACTATAATAATATTTCTTATATGGGAGGAGCGCATCCCTATTCAAACCTCGTCGGCATAACAATTGACTGTAGAACCGGGAAACAAGTGACAGCATCTGAGCTGCTTGGAAAGAGTGATGATGAAATTTTGAAGGAAGTAAGCAAAACAATGGGAATGGATGTAATTGGCACTTGGGATGATATCAGTTTTTATATCACAGATTCTACCATTGTATTTTTTTATCGGATGCCACTTTTTTGGGATGATGTTGTATGGCCAAGAAATTAGAATAACGATGTGAAAAAATTATGCTAACTAGAATATTATATAAATGGTAAAAACCCTCTGAGTTAGGGTAGTTGTCACCCACCTCTCATACTGGTATGATAGGTACCAGAGAAGGACAGGTGATAGAAAT
>CANRNK010000192.1 GCA_947631985.1 uncultured Lachnospiraceae bacterium
ATATCCAATCAGGATCACCTATGCAGGAAGGCTTGACCAAGAGTCCTCTGGGCTTATGATTATGAGTAATGACGGGGAACTGATTCAGAAGATTACGCGTTCTATCAACGGACACGAAAAGGAATATCAGGTAAAAGTGAATAAGAAGGTCACGCCTGAATTCATAGAACAGCTGAAAAAAGGTGTATTTCTTGCAGAACTCAAAGAAACAACAAAACCATGTAGTGTAAAACAGACGGGCCCTTATTCGATAGAAATCACACTGACGCAGGGATTGAACCGACAGATCAGACGAATGTGTAAAACCTTAGGATATCAGGTTGTGCGTCTGAAACGAACCAGAATTATGAATATCCTTTTGGATGGATTAAAAGTGGGAGAGTATCGTGAACTCACAGAGGAAGAAAGAAAAGAGCTGTATCGTCTCGCAGGTAATTAGAAAATGGATGGGAATCTACGAATATGGACAAAATCAGAATCAGAATGCAGGAACTGATAGGAATTCTTAACGAAGCTTCCAGATTGTATTATGCAGAGAATCGGGAAGCAATATCGAATTTTGAATATGATAAATTATATGATGAGTTGTCTTCTCTGGAAGAAAAGAGTGGAATTGTTTTGTCAGAGAGTCCTACCATCAAGGTTGGATATGAAGCGGTTGACTTTCTTCCCAAGGAGCGACATGAAAAGGCAATGCTTTCGCTTGGCAAGACGAAAGTAAGGGAGGAACTTAGAGACTGGATTGGCACGCAGAGTGGTCTCCTTTCCTGGAAAATGGACGGACTCACGATTGTGCTGACTTACCAGAATGGGAAGCTCTCGAAGGCGGTTACGAGAGGAAATGGTGAAATTGGAGAGGTGGTAACCAACAATGCCATGAAGTTCAAGAATCTTCCGTTTACGATTCCCTTTCAAGGGGAAGTAATTCTAAGAGGAGAAGCAGTCATTACCTATTCTGATTTTGAAGAGATTAATGCATCCCTTCCGGAAACGGAAGAAAAATACAAAAATCCTAGGAATTTGTGTAGTGGTTCCGTCAGGCAGCTGAACAATGGGATTACAGCATCCAGAAAGGTTAGATTCTTTGCGTTCTCGCTTGTAAAAGCAGAACAAAAAGAGTTCAACAATTCAAGACAGGAGGAGATGCATTTTTTGGCGGAACAAGGATTTGAAGTGGTTCCGTACAAGGTGGTTTCGTCATTCGATATTCTGGATGTCATGGATGAATATGCTAATGCAATCAAAGAATTCGATGTACCAACAGATGGACTGGTCTTGTGCTTCGATGACATTGCTTATGGGCAGAGTCTTGGTAGTACTTCAAAGTTCCCAAGAGATTCCATTGCATTTAAATGGGCGGATGAGATACGGGAGACCAGACTGAAACATATCGAGTGGAGCCCAAGCAGAACAGGACTGATTAATCCAGTTGCTGTCTTTGAACCAGTTGAACTGGAGGGTTCAACAGTAAGCAGAGCTTCCGTTCATAATGTAAGCGTTCTAAAAGCACTTCAACTTGGCGTGGGAGATATGATTACGGTATACAAAGCAAATATGATCATTCCACAGATTGCAGAGAATCTGACAAGAAGCAATACAATCGAAATTCCTGAAACTTGTCCTGTCTGTGGAGGTCAGACTCTGATTTCTAAAGAGAGTCAGGCAGAAGTGCTACTCTGCCCAAACCCTGACTGTGATGTTAAAAAGGTAAAGTCATTTGCACTTTTTGTTAGTCGTGATGCGATGAATGTAGATGGACTGTCGGAAGCAACTTTAGAAAAAATGATTGGAAAAGGATTTGTTCACGAATATGCAGATCTCTATCACCTCGACAGGCATAGAGATGCATTGATTGAGATGGAGGGATTTGGAGAGAAATCCTATACGAACTTAATCGCAAGCATTGAAGCGTCAAGGGAGACAACCCTTCCAAGAGTTCTCTATGCACTCGGTATTGCTAACATCGGACCAGCGAATGCGAAAGTGTTATGTCGATACTTCAAATATGACTTACATGCAATCAGACAGGCAGACAAGGAGACATTAAGCAATGTTGGGGGCATTGGAGAAGTAATTGCGCAGGCGTTACTTGATTATTTCAAGGAAGATGAAAAGCAGGCAAAAGTAGATCGGTTACTGGAAGAGCTTGAGATTGAAGTCCAGGAGCCGAGAGAGATAGCAACCCTTGCAGATATGATATTTGTTATTACTGGCAGTCTGGAAACGTTTGAGAATCGAAAAGAATTACAGGAAGTGATTGAGAATCTGGGCGGAAAAGTAACAGGAAGTGTTACCGCCAAAACCACATTTTTAATCAATAATGATACAACTTCTAATTCCTCCAAGAATAAAAAGGCAAAGGAGCTACGGGTTCCCATCATAAACGAACAGGAATTTAGAGAACGCTTTTTGTAAAAATAGGGACTTAAATAGAAAGTCAAAAATAATAGATGAGGTGAAGCAATGCCAATTAAAATACAGAGTAATCTGCCAGCAAAAGAAATATTAGAGAATGAAAATATATTTGTGATGGATGAAAGCAGAGCATTATCCCAGAATATCCGTCCTCTTCAGATTTGCATTCTGAATCTGATGCCGCTCAAACAAGATACGGAACTGCAATTATTACGTGCTTTTTCTAATACACCGCTGCAGGTTGATGTGACATTCATGAATACAGGAAGTCATGTATCCGTGAACACACCAGCCAATCATCTCAACCAATTCTACAATTCCTTTGAAGAATTGAAGCATAATAAATATGATGGAATGATCATCACAGGGGCACCTGTTGAGCAGATGGAATTCGAAGAAGTTGACTATTGGGGAGAACTTTGCGAGATCATGGAATGGTCGAAGACACATGTCACTTCAACCCTCCATATCTGCTGGGGTGCACAGGCAGGTTTCTTCTATCACTATGGAATTGCCAAGATATCTCTTGATGATAAATTGTTTGGTGTTTTTGCACATAATGTCTCTAATAGAAAGGAACCACTTGTGCGTGGATTCGATGATTACTTCCTTGCACCACATAGTAGGTATACTACTGTCGACTCGGATGAGATTCACCAGTGCGACAAACTTACAGTTCTCTCGGAATCAGAAGATGCAGGCGTATTTCTAGCAATTGCAGAAGCGGGCAAACATGTCTTTGTCATGGGTCATCCAGAATATGACAGATACAGCCTGCACAATGAATATATGCGAGATAAAAACAAAGGGCTAAAAATTGATGTTCCGGTGAATTACTATCCTCAGGATGACTGCAATCAAAAGCCAATGCTCCAGTGGAGATCCCATTGCAATGCACTGTATACTAATTGGTTGAATTATTATGTATATCAGGTTACGCCATATGAACTTTAAGGTGATAATGAGTGGATGGTGGAACTTGGTAGTTATCAGAGTGACTCCTTATGAGTTGTAGGGAAGTAGAGTCGGAAATTTGGGCGAAATGGATTGGATTTGGACTGAAATTAGGATTAGATCCTAAAGAGGAAAATGAAAATGGCAATCATAATTAATATTTATTACACTGGGGAAAATGGATGTGCAAGAAAGTTTGCTGAAGAAATGGTTGAAAGTAATGTTGTAAACAATATTCGGGCAGAGTATGGAAATATTAAATATGAATATTTTTTTCCTATGGAAGACAAGGAGACTATTTTATTGATTGATA
>CANRNK010000193.1 GCA_947631985.1 uncultured Lachnospiraceae bacterium
CCATTTATTGTAGCCAACCAACAAAAAGAGTTCAGTGCAAGGGAATGGAATGACCTGTCACCGGAACATAATAAAGAAATTCGCTTAATTCCACAGATTCTGACCAATAAGGCAGATGACTTCTTATGCACAGTAGGGAAACTAGAAACACTGGGTTACACAGAAGTAAATCTGAACCTGGGATGTCCATCAGGGACTGTAGTATCTAAAAACAAAGGAGCAGGATTTCTGGCTCACCCGACGGATCTGGATTGTTTTTTGGATTCTGTTTTTTCCAAAACGAAGACGGCTGTCTCGGTTAAGACCAGAATTGGAAAGGACGATCCTGGAGAATTTGAACAATTATTAAAGATTTTCAACCAGTATCCAATAGAAGAGCTAATCATTCATCCGAGAATTCAAAAGGATTTTTATCAGAACACGCCCAATAAAGCTGTTTTTAGAGAAGCAGTAAAAAAAAGCAAAAACCCAGTTATCTATAATGGCGACTTACTGACACCAGATGATTTGCATGCTTTTTCTGCTGATTTCGAACAGATCGACAGAGTTATGATTGGGAGAGGTTTGATTCGCAATCCCGGCCTGGAACAGGAATATTCAAAACAGAAAGAGACAGATCTTGCAGTATTGCAGGAATTCCATGATCGAATTTATACAGAGTACAAAACGCTATTGTCAGGAGATAGAAATGTGTTGTTTCGAATGAAGGAGATATGGTTTTATTTGATGGAAGCATTTCCAGATCAGAGGAAAAACTTCAAGAAGATCAGGAAGTCACAAAGCTGCAGAGAATATGAAGAAATCATCAGTTTATTATTTGAGAGTTGAAAAAGGTGAGAAGATGAAAAAGGGCATGAGTATTTGATGAATTATTGCAATTTTTAAAAAAATATGTGACAACGCATTTTGCCCATGAAGAAAAAATTCAACTTGAGTTAAATTATCCCGGATATGAAAAGCATAAAATGCTACATCAGGAATTTTATAATAAAGTACTTGAGATGGAGCAAAGCCATCAAGGCGGATTCACAACGGACCGAGAGCTCATCTATATTTCATTGTATGTAAGGGATTGGCTCTATCATCATATTTTACTGGAAGATGTCCAGATTGGAGCGTATGTCAATACAAGAAGGTAAAAAAGAATGCGGTAAAAACAGTCTTGGTGATGACTCCTGTCGAAAAGATATTTTTTAGATATCTGCTTGACAAGAGTGAAAAAATTGTGTACAATTCAAATATGAATAGCAAGCAATTTAAAAGCGAGCAATTAAAAAGGAAGCAAGCTGGTGAATTGAAAGAATGCCAAAACACAGGAAGTAAAAGTGATTGAAAGGAGATTTGAAATGAGTGTATATGATTTTAAAGTAATGGATGGACATGAGCAAGAGGTATCACTTGAGAAATATGCAGGAAATGTATTATTAATTATTAATTCTGCAACACAGTGTGGTTTCACACCACAATATGATGAACTACAGGATTTATATGAGAAGTATGCTGGGGAAGGATTTTATGTGCTGGACTTCCCATGTAACCAGTTTGGACACCAGGCACCTGGGACCAATGAAGAGATTGCAAGCTTCTGCGATTCGGGATTCGGCGTTAATTTTCCAATTTTTTCTAAAATAGAAGTGAATGGTGAGGGTGCAATTCCACTATTTAAATATCTAAAAAGTCAGAAGGGATTTGCAGGGTTTGATCCTGAACATGTTCTGTCTTCAAAATTAGATGAAATCATTTCTGAAATTGACCCGGATTACAAGAATAATGCAGAAATCAAATGGAATTTCACCAAATTTTTAGTTGATCGGTCAGGAAATGTTGTTGAGAGATTTGAACCCACTGAAGATATGGCCGTTGTGGAAGAGAAAATCAAAGAATTACTGTAAATGAAAAGAATAAAAGAGGTAGAATATGAGCAAAAACGATGATGCTCTTAAACTTGAAAACCAGATTTGTTTTCCGCTATATGCTTGTGCAAAAGAGATAGTTCGAAAGTACAAACCTTTTTTGGATGAAATTGATCTGACCTATACACAGTATATTACAATGATGGTATTGTGGGAAAAAAAGCAGATGAATGTGAAGACACTGGGGGAGTATCTTTACCTCGACTCAGGTACATTAACGCCTGTATTAAAAAAACTGGAAGTGAAAAAATATATTCAGCGATCACGTGACAAAAATGATGAGAGAAATCTGGTCGTGACGATTACAACGGAGGGAGAAGCTTTGAAAGAAAAGGCTTCGCTCATTCCAGAAAAAATAAGCCAATGTGTACCCCTCTCGGAGCAGGAAGCATCCGAGCTTTATCGAATACTGTACCAGACTCTTGGAAGTATGAGTTAGTGATCACAAAATGATAAAAAGTTATGAATGGAAAGAAGAGCATACCATAAGCGGGTATGCTCTTTTTCATGATTTTGAATTTTTTTGAAGATACATGGCTTTGTCCGCTTCGGCCAGGATGTGATAAATGCTTTCCTGTGCTGTGCCATCATAGTAAAAACTTCCAAAGCTGAAAGAAAGTTTATAATTTTTTTTTAGGTGTTCATTTAGTTTGTTTAAGTTTTTTATGAGCCTTCGTTCAATCAAAGAGACCGAAACAACATTCTGAGTCTCTAACAAAATTACAAATTCGTCACCTGCATATCGGTAAGCCTGATCATATTGCTTGATTGATTTCTGAAGCAGATTTGAAATCAGTTTTAATGCTTCGTCACCTTCTCTGTGACCAAAATTATCATTGATGGATTTAAATTTATCAAGGTCCAACATAATGATTGCAAAGGTCTGTCGTTTACTGAGTTTGGATTTCATCCGTTCCTCCAACAGCGCCCTTGTTGGAAGCTGGGTTACTGTATCCCGGTTCATTTCTTCCCGTTCTATTAGAATATAACCTAGAAGACTAACAAGAGTTGCCATCGGCCATACAAGAATCAAACCGTAAAATTTTGTCTGGATAATTCCACCAATTGCAGGAAAGATTGCAACACTTAAGAGAACCGGGAAGGTTTTATCGCTCAGGTATTTTCTATATTTCAGGATGGAAATTACGTAAGCCAGATAGCAGGCATAATTGAGCCCAGCAGATAAAGTAGCCCCTAGTCCACGTTCAAAGATATTATTTTGGTCAATACTGAATAATAAGCCTGTGAACAAGTTAAGGAATACCAACGAAAATGTGAACAAATTTAGGGAAAGATAAATTTTTTTACGTAACAGCTTTTCGCGTTCCACCAAAATCAAAGACTCATCAAAATAGCAAAACCATAAGGAGAGTGGAAGGAGATTCACAGCGTATAAAATAGAATTTGCGATATAATTAAGTAGTCTAAAATGAGTGCCAGGGATTCCATCTACGATCCAGGAAATGGACTCTATAAGCAAAATAAACATGTTTGCGTAGAGGGCACGCTGATAAAGCCGAGTTTTTAAATTCGGAATAGGATGCCGGTACAAATCTATTGCAAGGAAGAGGAGTACCAGAAACGAGTATACACTTAAGTCGATGCGATAAAGAATCATAACAATCTCCGATATATTTATAGGAAAAAAGTACTAGATTTATTCAGTATAACACATTGAAAAGAGATTGTAATTAAGAATTTTCAGAATAAACTTTATCAATATTTTATTGTTTCTAGATTGACAAATGGATATTATAT
>CANRNK010000194.1 GCA_947631985.1 uncultured Lachnospiraceae bacterium
ATTCCTTGTACGGCTTATGGTAATAAAGCGCTGTCGCAAGAATGCCAAGCAGTAATAGAAAAATACTTAACACAAAAGGCAGGATTCTTGAAAGGTCACTTAGTAACCCTGCAATATAACCAAACGGAACGCTCACCATCATAACGGTAGTCTGTAACAACGCCATGATTCCTGAACGTTCCTCAGGATCGACATGGATTGCAACCAACGATTCTCTCAGGGTGCTAAGAATCGCTCCGCCAAGAGCCTCTAATATCAAAGAAATGGATAAGATGACGTAACCGATTGTACTTGTCCCTGTAACTGTAATTAGTAATAGATAACTTAGAATAGAACACACGAATCCTAGAAAAAGCGGTCCCCGTAACCTGGCCTGTCTGATGTGTGCGATGACCGTAAAAAATAAAAAGATTGAAATAACACTCCGCAGCATTGGGAAAATTGGTAGTAAAGTATCCGGAACTCCAATCCGTCTTGATGCGATAATCTGCCAGAAAATCATGCCAATCATGGACACAATCTCTACCAGAATACTAATCACAATCGCGAATAATGTCCCTCTGGAAGTAAGTATCTTTCGAATCGCAGTTTTGTATCCAGGCAACATATTGCGAAGTGGGATATGTCTGACCGCTTCCCGTCTGACTTTTCCTACTGCTGTTTCTGTTGAAAGCTTATATAGGATTAGCAATTTTGCTGTCATGATAATAAATGCATTGATATAGAGAATTCGGATTGCAGGCGCCAATGTCAGCTTCGCGACCATGACAGACGCAATGGGTGCAAACAGTGCAGACATGTTTCCAGTTATCATGACCCAGGAATAGATATGTGTGATCTTATCCCTTGGGGCATCTTCTACAAGCAGACAATCCCAAGACACTGTTGTAATCTTCATCATTCCATTCAGAAGTGCCGCCACAACAAAAAACCAGAACCCCTGACTAAACGCCCAGATCAGACATGGTACACTCCACGCAAGGAAATCAAATACAACTGTACTGTTTCTTCTCCCCATTTTATCAATAATAATCCCCGAAAGAAAAGCAAAGATCATCTGGGAAAACATATAAATAGAAGTAACGATTCCAATCTGGACATCGTCCATTCCAAAAGTTAGCATATAAACGGTAGCATACGGAAGACACAAATTCATAGAAAGCCCCCACATCGGTTCTGTATAAACGCAGGCACGGGAATTCCCTCGCAGTTCAAACAGCGTTTCAAATAATTTATGCTTCTTTAAAAATGTTTTCATCTTGTTCTCCTTCTACTGTATGTTTACGCTTTTTTCTCTATCAGTATTTAATTAAATTTTGAGATTGCACTTTAAGAAGTCAATCCTTATAATAGGTAGGATAAATAGAAATGAGGATAGCTATGAATACAAGACAAAAAGCAATCTCTGGACTTGCAGTTGCCGCGATTCTTTGGAGCTTTGGCGGTTTATTTATAAAATTAATTGAAATGAATCCCATTGCAATTGCTGGCATCCGAAGTGGAATCGCAGCAATTGTCATGTTGATTTATTTAAAAAAGCCAAAAATCCATCTGAATAAAATCACAATTTTAGGGGCAATCGTTTACGCAATGCTTCTCTTAACCTTTGTGGGTGCGAATAAGCTTACCACTGCTGCAAATGCTATCTTTCTCCAGTATACATCCCCTATCTGGACCATTATCCTTGCTCACTTCATCCTGAAAGAAAAAATCCGCAAACATGATTTCATTACTATTTTTGCCGTTATTGGTGGTATGGGACTCTTTTTTATGAATAGTTTTTCTGGCGGTTCTCTCTTAGGAAATGTGATTGCCTTATCAAGTGGTCTCTTTCAGGCTGGACTCATCATTCTCACTAAGCTTAAGACAGAAGGTTCAGCCATCGAGATTCCACTTCTTGGTAATATCATCACCTTTATTATTTCAATTCCGTTTATCCCACATCGTTCACCAGGTGCTGTCTCCATCTCAATATTGCTCATTCTGGGCGTTATCCAGTGCGGAATTTCCTATATTTTTTATATGAATTCCCTCAGAAAGGTTACCTCGTTGGAGGCAATTCTAATCCCGGTTCTAGAACCGCTCCTAAATCCAGTCTGGGTGTTTTTATTTGTCGGGGAAAAAATGTCTCCTACTACTATTCTTGGTGGTACCATCGTTGTTGGCTTTATCTTATGGAATGAGATTGCAATTGGAAGACAGCCTGAAGTCGAACTCAGTCCGGAAGCTTGAGCAAGCTATTCTATTGAAATAAATACTGATATAGACTACAAAGTCCTCTAATCCAGTAATCAGTTCCGTCTGTTCTACCATTCTCTTTACCTCTCAATTCTAATCCAAAAATCATCCTCCGACATTTTTCCCTGCGTTTTTTCTATGATAAGTAATGGGTCATAAAATGGTAAATCTAAATCTCTTAAAATCAACTTCATTTTATCTCTGCTTTTGGGAAAACAACGTGACTCCACAAACTCTTCATATTGTTCAAATGTCGGTTCTTCTAGTTTACCAAAAGCCCTTGACTGTAGCTCTTCAGTGAAGTTATGAATCGACACCTCTCTTTTCCTCTCATCAACATCAATTAGTGTCATAACCTGATTCTTACGCATATACCATAAACGCATTTGTTTCATTTTTGGAGGTATCCTAAGATGTTTCTCTATTTGAGGGTTTTCATGTAGGACTCCTACAAGTGTAACAATAGGACCTGTAATCGGCTTATTACTCGACTCCCATCTTTCTACCGTTTTGTAGGAGATGTTGACAAGGTTTGCAAATTCCAGTTGTGTGATATTCAGCCTTTTTCTAATACATTTGATATCTTCAGAAAGTAATTCGTCTGCTACCGCATAACTCTGTTTCTCCATTCTTCGCTCTCCTTTCCTATTCAAACCCGATATTTAGCAAGTGTCTTTCTCTATCGCTAGAATTATACCCTCAAAATGAGGGTTTGTCGATAAATAAAAACCCTCAATATGAGGGTTTTTCCTTATTGGTACGACTCACCAACTATTACCAAAGAAATATTGTACATAATATTGTGCTATATATTGACAACCTTACTCTGAAGGTCTATTCTTAAATTACAAATTCAAGTAAAACAAGCTAAAAAACTATCTCACCAAAGTAAGGAGGCGTTCATTATGAAGGCAATGAGTTTCAGTAGTGTCCGTAATAATTTCAAAGATGTCTGTGATGAAATATATAAAAATCTGGAATCTATTATTATTACCAGAAAAAACAATGAAAACGTAGTCATTATTTCTGAAGCAGAATATAATAATTTAATTGAAAATGCTTATGTTCGTTCCAGCAAAGCAAATTATGACCACCTCATGAAGTCAATTGAAGAGGCAAACGAAGGGAAATTGCACGAGGTGAAAATTGATGAATAAGCTATTTACCGAAAGTGCCTGGGATGATTACCTTTTTTGGCAAAAACATGATAAACAAAAACTTCAAAAAATCCACTCTTTACTAAAAGCAATCGAAAGAGAACCTTTTAAAGGCGACGGAAAACCCGAACCACTGAAACATGATTTGGCCGGAAAATGGAGTCGGCGGATTGATCAAGAACATCGCATTATTTATGAAGTAAAAGAAAACAACCTAATCCTATACTCTTGTAGATTTCATTA
>CANRNK010000195.1 GCA_947631985.1 uncultured Lachnospiraceae bacterium
GAAATTCCCAAGGCTATATATGACGGGTGTGTCATTAATATAAGTCATCCCTTGAAGGCAATGAGGATGATCTCCAATAATCAAATCCGCACCCGCCTCCTCAAACATTATCGCCTGATCTCTTTGCGCCCAATCTATTTCCGTCGTATTTTCCGTTCCCCAGTGAACGTATACAATCACAAAATCTACTGTTTTTTTCGTTTCCCGGATCACTTCACACAAGCGGTCTGGTTCAAAACAACGAAATACACCAGGCGATTTTTCTGTCGCTTCTTTTGTATCAGGATTCGACATTCTTTCAATCTGAGTCGCTGCCAGAATTGCGACTTTCGTCCCTCCCGCTTCAAAAATAACCGGCCTTTGTGCCTCCTCCGAATCTCTTCCAGCCCCAGCAATACCAATACCTGCACCTTCAAGGGTAGCCAGTGAATCAAGAAGGGAAACCTCACCATAGTCGTATGCATGATTGTTGGCGAGAGAGACCAGGTCAACTCCCATTTCCTTTAGTATGTTTACATTATCCGGATTACTTCTAAACGTATAGGTTTTCTCCGGTGTTGGTTCTCCTCTTTTTGTAAACGTGCATTCATTATTTACCATAAACACATCTGCTCCCCGCATCGTTTCAAGGAGCACTGAATCAAAGCATGAAGTAACCTCACCACCTGTGCTTCTATAATAATTCATAATGCTATAGGAATCATCAAACATAACATCTCCTGCAAATGCGAACGTAATCTCACCCGTTTCTTTCGACCCAGCCCCGATTACTATCCCCTCAGAGGAATCGTCTTTCGTTTTCACATCCTTCTCTGCATCCTGTTTTTCGTACTCAGATCCCGGAAATGGAATCACTTCTATTCCGGTGTTTAATGCACCACTCTGGTCCATCCACTCTTTTGGCAGCTCCTCACCCTTCACTCCATTTCGTGTTGCTATTTGATAAGTATAGACGCCTACCAAGAAGAGACTCCCCACAGTGATTACACCAAGGAAAGAGGCCATAAACAAAAAAACATAATTTAGTTTCTTGCGATTCTTTTTTTTCTTCATAACAACATCATATCACACTCCCAAAACAAGATAAATCCTTAAAAGAATTTTCTTGTCACAATCAAAAAGAAGCAGGGACTAAATGCATCATGTAACACATTTAATACTCTGCCTCTTATTTATAGTACTATTTATCTAATCTTAGAACTTTGCTGTACTGACCTTTACACCAGGGCCCATTGTAGAGCTGAGTGTAATACTTTTCAGATACTGTCCTTTTAATGCACTAGGTTTTGCTTTCTGGATTACATCCATAACTGCACGGAAGTTATCCTGAAGTTTTTCCTGATCAAAAGAAGCTTTTCCAAGTGGAACATGGATAATATTCGTTTTATCAAGTCTGTACTCAATCTTACCAGCTTTGATTTCATTAACTGCTTTGGTTACATCCATGGTAACTGTTCCAGCTTTTGGATTAGGCATTAAACCTTTCGGTCCAAGTACTTTACCAAGACGTCCAACAACACCCATCATGTCAGGAGTTGCAACTACAACGTCAAAGTCAAGCCATCCTTCATTCTGGATTCTTGGAATCAGCTCTTCTCCACCTACGTGGTCTGCTCCAGCTGCTTCTGCTTCTGTCAGCTTGTCGCCTTTTGCAAAAACAAGAACTTTTACAGTTTTACCCGTTCCGTGTGGCAGAACTACTGCACCACGAATCTGCTGTTCTGCATGACGTCCATCACAACCTGTTCTTAGGTGAAGTTCTATTGTTTCGTCGAATTTTGCAACTGCTGTCTGTTTTGCAAGAGCAATTGCTTCGTTTGGTTCATACGCAGCTGCACGATCGATTTGTTTCGCAGCTTCATTATATTTTTTCCCGTGTTTCATCGTTTACCTCCTGTGGTAGTCGGTAGCATCCTACCTCCCACTTCTAATTTATTGTTCTGCTCTTTCCCGTAGATTATTCTTCTACAGTAATACCCATACTTCTTGCTGTACCTTCAATCATACTCATTGCTGATTCAAGGCTTGCTGCATTTAAATCAGGCATTTTAAGTTCTGCAATTTCCTGGATTTTCGCTTTGGAAATCTTCGCAACTTTAGTCTTGTTTGGAACTGCGGAACCTGATTTTAAGTTACATGCTTTCTTCAGAAGTACTGCTGCAGGTGGAGTTTTCGTGACGAAACTAAAGCTTCTGTCTGCATATACAGTGATAACAACAGGGGTGATCATACCGTCCTGATCTGCTGTTCTTGCGTTGAATTGTTTTGTAAATTCAACAATGTTAACACCATGCTGTCCAAGTGCTGGACCAACTGGTGGGGCCGGGGTTGCTTTGCCGGCTGGAATCTGTAATTTGATATATCCTGTTACTTTTTTTGCCATGATGGCACCTCCTAAAAATGTGGTAGTATGATTGGCGGCAGGATTTATTTCCCGCCTCCCACGTTTTTTATAAGGAAACAAAGCTCCTTATAAAGATCTATGCTACACATTGTCCCTCTCAAAAAGTTTTTTGAAAGTTTTAATATGAACATTCAAGTTACATTTTTCTGACTTCTTCGAAGCTGATTTCAACAGGTGTCTCACGTCCAAACATTTCAACGTTAATCGTTGCTGTCTGTTTGCCATAATCCACTCTTTGAACCACACCAACCGTATCCTGCCATACACCGGCAACCACTGCAATGGTATCTCCTTCGACAAAACCAACGGCAATGCCTTCCGTTCTAATGCCAAGCGGTTTCATTTCTGCTTCTGTCAGAGGAACCGGTTTGCTTCCCGGACCCACGAAACCTGTGACCCCTCTGGTATTCCGTACTACGTACCAGGTGTCATCATTCATTACCATATTGATCAACACGTATCCTGGAAAGAGTTTCTTCTGAACCGTTTTTCTGGCTCCGTTCTTCATCTCCACAACGTCCTGCATTGGAACACGAACCTCAAGAATTTCTTCTTCAAGATGTCTGTTCTCAATCGTCTTATCAATATTAGCTTTTACTTTATTTTCATATCCCGAATAAGTATGTACTACATACCAATTTGCCTCTGCCATGCAATCACCCTCACTTACATCGTCAGGAAGTTAATTCCATATTTGATAATCATATCAAATAAAGCAATAATTAACCCCATGACTACAGAAACGCATACAACTGCGACTGATTGTTTGAAAAGTGACTGACGTTCAGGCCATGAAATTTTCTTAAATTCAGCTTTTACACCATCAAAAAAATTAATTTTTGGTGTTTCTTTTTTTGCAGAATCTCCCATAAGCTCACTTCCCTTTCATTCCAATTACAATTATTTGGTTTCTTTGTGCAGTGTATGAGTTTTACAGAATCTGCAATATTTCTTAGTTTCCATTCTGTCTGGATGTGCTTTCTTATCCTTAGTAGTATTGTAGTTACGTTGTTTGCACTCTGTGCATGCTAATGTAATCTTTGTACGCATTATTCCACCTCCACGCGCAATATTTTATATACTTAATTTGTGTGATTGTCCTCTATCATACCCGAATTTTGAGCATAAAAAAAAGACCTATTTCTCATCTCGCCCGTTAACTATAGCATACTGTCTTCATCGCGTCAATCGAATTTTCCACAAAAAATGTA
>CANRNK010000196.1 GCA_947631985.1 uncultured Lachnospiraceae bacterium
GTCCGTGCTTTCCTGGTAATACCGATTCGTCTCAAACCCTGGAAACGCATCCTTGATCCCAGTTTTAAGTTCCAACAGCAACTTGATTCTCTTCTTCTGACTTCCCTGCATATAGGAAAACAAGGTATTCTTCAGGTAGATTTCCGCAAATCGGAATTCGATTTCATCCAGATACAACTCATAAAATCCCCTTTTTTTCGCTTCCTGCACAAAAAGTTCTAACGCCTTCATTCTATGATGGCAACGCTCTTCACTCACGGTATGCACCGTAGATGCCTCATGCTGGTAATAATAATACAGCGGTTCTTCTACTTTTTCAAATTGTTTAAAACACAACATCCAGATTGGGCTGGCGCAATTATCCTCATAAAAAATCCCCTCTGGAAACCGAAGATGATTCGTTTCAATGACAGAACGCCTATATACTTTGATCACCATACTTCCAGGACGCATAACAAGCCTTCGATACTGATCGATTCCAAGCTTTCCCGTCTGCTCACTACTGTTATTCTCAATCGTCTTGCCAGGCTCCATGGTATGCTCACTCACAAGCGTATAATTACAGCCAACGACATCAGCACCTGTCTCTTCTGCTCTTGCAATCAGTTTCTGATACATATCAGGATTGATCCAGTCATCACTGTCAATCATCCCAACCCACTCTCCGCAAGCCACATCAAGTCCAAGATTCCTAGCACCGCCCTGCTTTCGGTTCACGGGCGAAGCAATCACTTTCACGATTCCCTTGTTTCGCTCCTCATATCTCCTAAGGATTGCGAGCGACTCATCCGTCGAACAATCGTCCACCGCAATAATCTCAAATGGCTCCACCGTCTGTGCCAGCAGAGAATCCATGCAATATTCCAATTTTCCATCCCCTGCCATATTATACACTGGCACTATGATACTCAATTTCATACTACATTCTCCTGGCATTTTTCCCCTTATTTATCGATCCCGTTTGATACTGCCACCTTCAACGCGATACACAATATCACACTTTTCTATCGTCTGTAATCGATGTGCGATGATGATCAAAGTTTTTTTACCGTGGAAGCGATTAATAGAATCCATAATCGCGGCTTCCGTGTCATTATCCAGTGCAGACGTTGCTTCATCCAGAATCAATACTTCCGGATCATGATATAGTGCACGCGCAATCCCAATTCTCTGCCTCTGTCCACCCGACAGTCTGATGCCACGCTCTCCGATTCCTGTTTCCATTCCAGCGGGAAGACCTCTGACGAATTCATCCAACTGTGCTTCCTTTAATACTTCCCACAGCCTTTTTTCATCTATTTTTTCTTCTGGAATACCAAATGCCACATTTTTGCGGATGGTATCATCTAACATGAAGATCATCTGTGGAATATAGCCAATGTTCTTAAGCCAGGAACGATACTGTGTCTTCACATCGACTCCATCTGCATAGATTGTGCCTGTTCTGACTTCAAGAAGTCCTAATAACACATCCACAATCGTTGTTTTTCCGGAACCCGAGCTCCCTACCACACCAACTGCCGCACCAACAGGAATCTCCATTTCGGCATGATCGAAGATCAACGTCTCTGTATTAGGATAGGCGTAAGTAATATCTTTTAGCATAATCTGCTTCTTAACTGGTAGCTTGGCATCGGAGTCTTTCGCAAAGCTCATGTCAATATTTCTGCCGCTAATCTCTTCCTGCAGATGATCACTGACTCCCATGAAAAATGGTTCAAAGTATGCAATTGAGGTCAGCTGGTTGTTAATTCTGTTGGCACAAGGCATTAATCGCATTGCTGCCATCGCGAACGCTGAAATGACAGGAATCATATCCGTCATGGCCCTTCCACTTAAGATCATGAACAGCATATAGCCTACCATACCAATGATGCATACCGTTTCGATTAATAGCCTTGGTGTATTATTATAGAGACTGTATTTTTGCACTGCCTCCACGTATCCTTTACCACATTTAACATATTCATCGACAAAATACTGCTCTTTTCCTGCAATTTTCACTTCTTTGATACCAGTTACTGTCTGTGAAATCCACTTGAACAGACCACTGTAATAATCCTGGTTATCTGCACCCGCTTTTTGCATAATTGGCTTAATCACTGCTTTGATCATAAGTAACGTAATCATCAACAATAGTGCGATTACGATCGTCATCATTGCATCTACAACCAGTAAAATAGCGGATAAGGAAATAAAGATAATCACCTCTGACACCAATTGCAGAATCGCCAGAATCAAAGCATACATATTATTCACATCTGAAGTGATACTTCTTTGAATCACTGCCGTATCACTATTCAGGTAAAATTCATACCCACGACGCAGATAATTACGCATCATCCTCTCAGAGGTAGAAAATTGATTGCCATAGATAAAAGAATACATCATCTTTTGTTGAAAAAATAAAAACGAATTCTTCAAGACAAATGCTACGATGAGTGACATCATAACAAGAATCGTAAGCTGATCCTTACTCGTTAAGTTCAGGCTATCATAGATCCAACCCATATAGGCATTTGTTTCAATCGCATCCGGACTGATTACCAGGCTCACCACCGGAATGATTAACGAAATACTTGCTGTCTCCAACACCGCTCCAATCAACATTCCAAACAAAAGCAACACCATATTTCTCTTCTGTTTTACATCCAATAATAAGTTAATTTTTCTAAGAATCTTCATCTACTACCTCTACCTGTGATTTTCTTTCCTATATTTTGTCGTTGTAACGATGCACATCCGGATCTTCATACTGGTCCATAAAATCTTCCCCCAGAAACAGGATTTCATCCACGAATTCCATTTCATAGACCGCCTGCGTGAAGACCGCAATCGCCTGGTGAAAATGAATTCCCTCCATTAGATTCAAGACCTCCATCGGGAATTTCCCTTTGATCACGATATGCTCTGGAAACAGGGTCTCGTAATCCAGCTCATCTCTTGGATGTGGCTTGATAAAGACGCGCGCACCGTCACAATATTCCCTGATAATATCCCGGAAGATCTGTTCCCTGATGGGAAGCGTGCACAACTGTTCCGTCAACAGCATAATATTCTTCTGGTCTTTATTCGCATGGACAATCTGATCTAATAGACTGTCTGCATCCTGCACAAACGCCCGGATTATCATTTCTTTTTGTTGTGCCGTCAGTGCTTCTTCCAGTGGTTTTCTAGGCACTTCCTTATACTTCTTACAATCATATTTTAAACAAGACCTGTCATTGATTTCCATATCAATGCAGTACTTTCCATAGCCATTCTGAATGAAGATTAGATTCCACTTAGATAAAAGCACCTTAAGTCCAAAGCATCCTCTATTGTCATAACGGGCTGCATCATATATTTTCAGGCAATTGATTCCATCTTCCATTGCATGATAGGCAATTCGATTCTGATTCAGATAGTAGCCAACCGGATCCGAATCACAATAAACATAGATATCCTGATACTCTTTAAAATCAACCGGAATATACGCTGCCTCCAATTTGGCATATTTCTTGGTAAAGATGATTCTGGACAGCATATTGAGGATCAGATTATTATGATTTTTTTTCCATTTGGCAAGTTCCGGGAAAAAAGTATC
>CANRNK010000197.1 GCA_947631985.1 uncultured Lachnospiraceae bacterium
TGTTGGAACTTAAAACTGGGATCAAGGATGCGTTTCCAGGGTTTGAGACGAATCGGTATTACCAGGAAAGCACGGACATGGAACAAAAGAGAATGTTGGCTGTTTTTGTAAGGTCTGTATGGTTATTTTATGGGTATTATCAGGCACTGTGGTTTTATAGAAGAAAGTTTACTGGTTCTTAGAAGAAAGTTTACTGGTTCTTAAGTGTTTGTAATCAGAATTATTGTATGGTAAAATGAATCGTTCATATTTTAGGAGGAAAGTTTAAATGTTAAATAATAAAACAATTTTGATTACAGGTGGAACCGGTTCTTTTGGGAAGTGTTTTACCAAATATGTCTTAACACATTATGATCCAAAAAAAATTATCATCTATTCAAGAGATGAATTCAAACAGTTTCTGATGGCAAATGATTTTAAGGAATATGCTTCCAAACTCAGATTCTTTATCGGAGATGTCAGAGATAAGGAAAGACTTACCAGAGCATTTGAGGGGGTTGATTATGTCATTCATGCAGCGGCAATGAAACAGGTGCCAGCATGTGAATACAATCCAAATGAAGCAATCAAGACCAACATTCATGGAGCACAGAATGTAATTGATGCAGCATTAGATACAGGTGTAACAAAAGTTGTAGCACTTTCTACTGATAAGGCAGTGAATCCAGTTAACCTCTATGGTGGAACAAAACTGGTATCAGATAAATTATTTGTGGCGGCAAATGCCTACGCTGGAACCAAGGATATCAGCTTCTCAATCGTCAGATATGGCAATGTAGCAGGGAGCAGAGGTTCTGTGATTCCCTTTTTCCAGAACATGATTAATCGTGGTGAAAGTAAGCTTCCGATTACGGATTACCGTATGACACGCTTCTGGATCAGCCTGACAGAGGGTGTGAAGCTGGTTATCAAAGCACTTGAAGAAGCAAAAGGTGGAGAGACTTTTATTTCCAAGATTCCTTCTTTCAAGATTACAGACCTGGCACAGGCAATGGTTCCTGGATGCGAAATGCCAGAGGTGGGGATTCGTGAAGGAGAGAAGTTACATGAAATTATGGTAACGGTTGAAGATTCCATGACAACCTACGAATATGACAAGCATTTTATTGTCTACCCACAGATGGTATGGAGTGAAACAAAGAGACCACAGCCAACTGGTAAAAAAGTAGAAGATGGATTTTCCTATAGTTCTGACAACAATACGCAGTGGCTGAGTGTTGAAGAGATTAAGGAATTACTCAAAGAAGTAGAGCTGGAGAAATAGAAAATGGGACTGTAATATAAGGCAGATTAATTGGAGAATGAAAGATTCGTCTGGCAATTATCATATGTTACAAATATGTTACAAAAATATGATAAAAATATTACAATAAAGTCCTAAGAAAAAATTAAGATGTTGGGTATATAATGACAGAGGTGGAAATGCAGGATGACACTGCATTTTTTGCCTATGTAGAGATAAATCAAGGAGAGGTAAAATGCAAAAACCAGCAATCGTGGGGGGAACTCCGGTTCGGAGCAATCCGTTGTATTATGGACATCAATATATAGATGATGCAGATATTGAGGCGGTCACGAAAGTTATGAAAAGTGATTACCTGACTTGTGGTCCGGCAATTACAGAATTAGAACATAAATTATGTGAGCTGACTGGCGCTAACTATGCGGTAGCAGTTAGCAATGGTACCGCAGCACTTCATATTGCATGCATGGCAGCAGGACTAGGTGCGGGGGATGAACTAATCACAACACCGATTACGTTTGCGGCATCTGCCAACTGTGCATTGTACTGTGGTGCGACTCCGGTATTTGCAGACATTAATGAGAAGACGTATAATATCGATCCGGTAGAGATTAATAAGAAAATCAATGAAAAAACCAAGGTGATTGTAGCGGTCGACTTTACGGGACAGGCTGCTGATATGGAACCAATTATGGAAATGGCGGCACAAAAAGGAATCGTAGTAATTGAGGACGCTGCACATTCCATTGGAACAAAATATCAGGGAAAAGCGATTGGCAGTATCGCAGATATGACCACTTTTAGTTTTCACCCGGTGAAAACGGTAACGTCTGGTGAAGGTGGAGCAGTCCTGACCAATAGCAAGGAATATTATGATAAGTTATGTTTGTATCGAACCCACGGTATTACAAGAGATCCGGCATTTCTTGAAAAAGAGTCTCATGGACCTTGGTATTACGAGCAGATTGATCTGGGATACAATTATAGATTAACAGATATTCAGGCGGCACTCTTAATCAGTCAGCTGGATAAGCTGGAACTATTCTCAAATAGAAGAAAAGAGATTGTGGCACGTTACAATGAGGCATTTTCAAAGATGACAGAACTTGTTGTGCAGGAAGAGATTCCAGAAACGGACACAACGAGACACCTCTATATCTTACGAATCAGACCAGAAATGCTAAAAATCGACAGAAAAGAATTCTTTCTGGCCATGGCAGCTGAGAAGATACACTGCAATGTTCACTATATTCCGGTCTATCACCATCCTCATTACGAACGGCTGGGATTTCAAAAAGGAATCTGCCCTCAGGCGGAGGCCTTGTATGAAACCATGATGAGCCTTCCACTGTACTATGCGATGAGTGACGAGGACGTAGATGACGTCATCCTTGCAGTACAAAAAATAGTAGAATATTACCGCAAATAAAACTAAAACAAGAGGGAGTCCGTCATGAGCGAGGACAAACAAAAAAATAGAGTTGCAATTATCACTGCCAGGGGAGGCAGTAAGAGGATTCCTGGCAAGAATACCAAGGAGTTCTTAGGGAAACCGATTATTGAATACTCCATCAGGGCAGCACTGGAGAGTGAATGTTTTGATCTGGTTATGGTGTCAACAGATGATGCTGGAATTGCACAGATTGCTACAAAAGCGGGCGCTGAGGTTCCCTTTTATAGAAGTGAGGAAACGTCCAATGATTTTGCAACAACAGCACAGGTGATGTCCGAAGTTCTGTCAGAACTTGAAAAACGGGGACTTCAATATGATACTGCCTGCTGCATTTATCCTACTGCACCGTTTCTGACAGCAAACCGAATCAAAGAAGCTGTCAACTTATTAGAAGTAACAGGAGCAGATGGTGTATTGCCAGTGGTACAGTTTTCCTTTCCACCCCAGAGATGTGTGGTGGTAGAAGGAGGATATTTAAAGCCGAAATGGCCAGAGTACCAACAGATGCGTTCACAGGATCTTGAGCCCTATTATCATGATGTGGGTCAATTCTACTGTGTTTCGGTTCCTGCCTTCTTGAGCCAGAGAAGTATGGTGATGCAAAAAAGTGTTCCGCTAATCTTGTCAGAACTGGAAGTACAAGACATTGATACAGAAGAAGACTGGAAGATAGCAGAGATGAAATACCAGATGACAAAGAGATAGTTAAACTATATAAAATTTTCGAAGCAAACAAAAGCAGATAAAACTATAAGGAAGATAATAGAAAAAGGAAAGAGGTCGAGATTTCATGAACACAGTCAGAATCAAGAACCGCCTTGTTGGAGAGGGGTATCCAACTTATATTATAGCTGAGATGTCAGCCAATCATGCAGGCAGTATC
>CANRNK010000198.1 GCA_947631985.1 uncultured Lachnospiraceae bacterium
AAAACATATTTGCATCATGAGATGGATCGAGGGGCTAAGAAAGCAAGTGTCCAGAGAATTAGAATCCATGACCTGCGTCATTCCCACGTTTCTTTATTAATAAACATGGGGTTTACAGCAGTAGCAATTGGCTCCAGAGTTGGTCATGAAAGTTCGGATATAACTTTCCGCTATGCGCATATGTTTCCAAGTGAGCAGAAGCAGATGGCAACTATGCTAAATGATGCATTTGTGATTACAGATAAGGAAGGTGATGAGTAATGCCGGGAGTTCATAAAAATCCAACTATTAGTTTCCGTATTTCAGATTATGAAAGACGAGAAATTGAAGCAAAAATTAAGGCTAGTGGAATGATGAAGAAAGATTATTTTATTCGTTCCTGTATTTATAACCATGTGTGTGTTGTCGGTAAGAAAGAGACGGTGCATGTACTGGTAAAGGAATTACAGAAAATGCAACAAAATCTTCGTCAGTTGCATAATCAGTTTATATTGGAGAATATTCAGATGACCAGTGCAGAAATGCAGGAATTACAGCTGGACTATGAATATATGCTAAAAGCCATTCTGTGGATGCTTGAGGGCGCACAATATTTGTGGGAAGGAAAAAATACAGCCGGGAAGGAGAGTGATAAACATGGAGGAAGCGAAAGTTGAACTAAAGATGATTAATATGGCAGACGTTCAGGCGAGTTCAATTGAATGGCTCTGGTACCCATTTATTCCATATGGAAAGCTTACCATTATTCAGGGAGATCCTGGAGATGGAAAAAGTACCTTGGTATTAAATATAGCAGCTAAATTATCAAAGGGAGAAGGTCTTGAAGATGGAATGAAGCCTGCGGAGCCAATGAATGTAATATACCAAACAGCAGAAGATGGTCTGGCTGACACGGTTAAGCCAAGGTTAGAACTTGCAGGAGCTGATTGTAGTCGTATTTCTATTATAGATGAAAGTGAAAAATCAGTATCTATGGTAGATGAACGACTAGAGGAAGCAATAGTCAGGCAGCAAGCAAAACTGCTTATCTTAGATCCTATTCAAGCCTATCTAGGTGGTGGTACGGATATGAATCGTGCCAATGAAGCTCGTGATATGACAAAAAAACTTGGTGCATTAGCAGAAAAGACTGGATGTGCCATTGTTCTTATTGGTCATATGAATAAAGGCGGTGGAGCAAAAGCCGCATATCGTGGTATGGGTTCCATAGATTTCTTTGCAGTTGCAAGAAGTGTAATTCTGGTTGGGCGAGTTGAAGGGCTGGAGCAGATGAGAGCGGTGATTCAGATAAAGAATAATTTAGCTGCATTTGGACATGCCAAAGCTTTTGCACTGGAGGAAGATGGATTTTGTTGGATTGGTGATTATGACATTACAGCAGATGAAGTACTTGGAGGTATTGTCCCGAAAGCAAACAAATTGGAACAGGCAAAACAGTTACTGAAGGATTTGAGCGCAGACAAGACAATGGTGCCGAGTAGTGAAATTATGGACATTGCCTCGGGAGAGGGAATTTCTAAGAGAACTTTGGAAAGTGCCAAGAAGGAATTGGGAATCAAAGCAAAGCGAGTTAATAATATCTGGTATTGGGATTTGAAGCACGAGGATTCGAATGAGTTTTGATTTTAAGACCGCAACATTGCAAAGTATCAGATTTTACGGTCTTAAATTTGCGATGTTAAAACATGATTGCAAGGTTGCAAACACCATAGGCATTGCTGTGTTGCGGTCTTGCAGATTGAATAATAGAAAGGAAGTATGTGTCATGAAGGAAGAATCATTATTTGAGAAGTTAGGTGTAGAGTATCAGGAGATTGACGGAATCTTTTATCCGATTTTATCTGTTACAACGGAGGAAAACCAGTGCTGTAATGTTGGGAAATATGGTCGCATGTGGATTGAACATATTAAGATTACTTACCCACAGAGACACCGCAGTCTTGTACGCTTTGGAGAATTAATGGAGCGGGCTGAAATGGTTAATGAAACAGCATATGAACTGTTAGAAGACATTGAAGTCAGATGGCTGAATAAGCATAGACCAAAGAATCCTAACTCCTTCATAGAGCAGTTGCACCTTCGTAACCAGGCGCGAATGATGGCAGAGGAAGTTGTGCTTCATGATGTAGTTAGGCAGTTTCACTAAAAGAAACAATGATAAGAAAGAGAGGATTTTTAAATGAATCAATATAGAGTAGATGGGAGCCTGATCGTAGCTGTGGATCATGGATTTGGAAATATGAAAACAGCAAATATAGTATTTAGTAATGGAATGGCGGTATATGACACAGAACCTATTATGAGCAGAGATTATCTGTTCTTTGAGGGAAAGTATTATGTGTTGAATCAGGGGCATAAACCTTATGCTTCTGAAAAAATTAATGACGATGATTTTTATATTCTTACCATTGCAGCAATTGCAAAGGAACTTCGATTAAGAGGAATTACACGAGAGCAGGTTCACCTTGCGGTAGGATTACCACTAAAATGGCGGGATGTACAGCAGGAAGAGTTCAAGAAGTACCTGCTACGAAAGGACCATGTGGAATTTTCCTATTGTGGAAATAATTATTTTGTTGATATTACCGGGTGTAGTGTAATGCCACAATGTTATGCTGCTGTAGCTGAAAAACTAGGTTCTTTTCAGGGACTTAATATGTTGGCTGACATTGGAAATGGGACCATGAATGTCATGTATCTTCAGGATGGAAGAACGATTGAGAAAAAAATGTGGACGGAAATCCTTGGAGTAAAACAATGTGTGCTGTTAATTCACGATGCAGTGTTAAATAAGTTTCAGGTAGAACTGGATGAAAGCCTGTTAAATTCCTATCTTATGAAGGGAAGAGCCGATGTGGATGAAGAATATCTGATGTTTATGGAAGAGACAGCAAAAACCTATGTTCAGAGTATTTTTCTGAAATTGAAAGAGCTTGGTTATAATTCCAAACTAATGAAATTGCACTTTATGGGTGGTGGAGCAAAGCTGGTAGAACTTTTTGGAAACTATGAATCTGCAAAAATATCCTTTAATCACGATATCTGTGCCAATGCCAAGGGGTTCGAGTATTTCTGCTATCTGGCATTGCGAAAACGTAAACGTGCTTAAGAAGGGGGCTCAGACAAATGAAGGATATAGAGCAGAAAACAGTTCGCTTCTATGGCAATAATCCAAAGCATAAAGAAGCATGGGAGTATCTTCATCAGCTGGATAAAGAGACCTGTTCTTCACAGCAAGATTTTATAATAGATGCAATTAATAGCTATTATCACAAGATGGAAGATTTGAAGGATGATCCTTATTTGGAGACACGAGAGCGTGAAGAAGAATTTATCAAGCGGATTACACATGGCGTGATGGAACAATTAACAGCTGACCTTCCCAAGGTAGTTGGTGGATTTTTAATTGGTATGTTGGCAGTAGAGAAAGATGACGTGTCTTCCATTGGTAGGTCATTGGCTGGAAAATATACCAGTGGTGCTGTTAATGAGGGCTTCGTTGCTACTTCAAATATTACAAAATCACAGGAAGTTGCAATCAAAGCTGATATCAGCGAAGCAGAACTAGTGG
>CANRNK010000199.1 GCA_947631985.1 uncultured Lachnospiraceae bacterium
ACTCGCATTACTGTACAGCACTATACCTAGCATTGCTGTACAACTTATTTGGAGATAATTGTCTCATGGATTCTAACTTAGTATAAGGCACTCTTTTATTGAGCGCTTACCTTTTTTTCTTCATTCTCTCTGAATGCACCCACTTCTCATTTCTTTAAACTGTAAGCGATCAATAACATAGTGCCTTGATTAATTACTCACTTACTACATTCTCTTTGTACTGCTTCTGACCATGGCATTAATAATTCCAGTTCTTCTGGATGATTTTTCCAGTCAGTGTCAGGCATGTACAATAATAAATATTCTAGATAAGTATAAACGTTAAGACCATTTGCTTTTGCGGTCTCTACGATACTATATACTGTGGCGCTCGCAGTGGCTCCCTTCGAACTATCAGAGAACAGCCAGTTCTTTCTTCCAATGGTAAATGGACGAATCGCATTCTCAGCTGCATTGTTAGAGAGGGAACATCTTCCATCAAGAAGATAGTTCTCCATATATTGTTTTTGGTTCTTAGCATAGATTACCGCTTTCCCCAGTGCTGATCCCTGAAGTACCTGTAAGGAATCAAGCCAGCACCAAAAGGCATCGAGAACTGGTTTGGCGAGTTCAAGACGCTTTATATATTTATCACTAAATGGCAACTCTGAGATGTTTTCTTCCAGTTTGAATAACTGATTACAGTAATCTCTGCCAATTTCAGCTTTTGTGAGTGGATTATCTTTTCCCTTTTTGGTAGGAATCGCTTCCACAAACTTTCTTCTAAGGTGTGCCCAACAACCACATCTTGTGATATGCTCCAGCTTATTATAGCCAGAGTAACCATCGCAGTGCAGATATCCTTTGAATTCTCTTAAATATCGAACTGCGTTATCACCACTTCTGGTAGGTTGATAATCATACAGGACAATTGGCTTTTTGCCATCGTTTCCTGAACGATATAGCCACATATAAGATTTGGACTGTGGCTTTTTCCCTTCTTCCTTTAGCACTTGTAATGGAGTTTCATCACAATGGATTAATTCCCTTTTCACAAGTTCTGCTTGAAGGCAATGAACGATTGGGGAAAGGTAATCATCCGAACATCGGATGATCCAGTTCGCCATAGTAGCTCGTTTCAATGCAATGCCTAACTGCTCCCAGTCTTTTTCCTGGCGATAGAGAGGCATACCATTTACATACTTCTGATACATTACATTTGCAACGGAGCTTGGGGATGCCAGTGAATGATTCATGATCGAAGTGGGCGTAGGAGCTTTTTCTATATAGGGTGTATCTGTGTGTTTACATTTGGAACATTCATAAGCGGTACGGACATATCGTACAATCTGAAGCTTTGCTGGAATGTATTCTAGTTCCTCTCGAACAGTTTCAGTTCCGATTCGTTTTAATGTTGTGCCACAGTTTGCGCAATATTTGCTTTCTTCTGGAATATCACATAAAATTTCCCGAACTGGAAGATCTTTGATGATTTCTTCCCGCTTTGTTTTCGTATTGGTCCGTGTATAACCGTTTACTTCTTTTTTGATTGGTTCCAAAACAGAGGCATCGGCAACTGTCTCAGCTTCATCAAAAAGACCTAACTGACCATCGATTTCATCCTTAGGTGTCTTTTCGCTGGAACTGCCAAATTTGTCTTTACGAAGTTGGAGTACCATTTCTGTCAAGTTATTTACTTGAATTTCAAGACTTTTTACTGTATGTTCCAACTGTCCAATATAGGCATCTTTTGCATCCATAAATGGTATTCCTCCCAACTAATTGATAGTAAGATTATACCATAAAAACACACGAAAAGCCAGTAAATACGGCATTCTTAAGCTTCTTTAATTAGCAAAAATCTGCTTTTTGTGCAGGGCGAATTGCCTTTGGCTGATTGACTTCAAGACCATCCATTAGCCAGTTGAATTCCTTCCAGGAGAGTGGTCTTACTTCTTCAGATGAGCGTGGCCATTTGAAGTTGCCATTTTCAAGACGTTTATAAAGCATCACAAATCCATCCTTCTCCCACAGGAGTGCTTTTATTCTATCTCTACGTTTTCCACAGAATAAATACAGGGTTGGAGCAAACGGATCCATCCCAAAGCTTTCTTGAACAAGAGCTGCCAAACCATCAATTGATTTACGCATGTCAGTGTATCCGCAGGCAAGATAAATATCTTTGGCAACTGTAATATCGCCTAACATAGATTCTTCAGCGCCAGAAGCACTGCCTCAACCGTTTGCTGCGTGGCACCATTATTAATTTCCAGTGATGCATTAGCGAAATGAATAATAACAGCAGCCTGTGTATTGGGCAATGGAGTTCTAACTTCAAGTTTTTTGAATTCAACTGGCTTTTCTGGTTTATCCAAAGGGACCAGAAATGATTCACACAGTTTGGCTCGAAGTTTTTGAAGATTCCTGTAATACGTTTGCTCGCAAATGTTGTTTGATTTACACCAGGCTTTCACAGGCACACCGCTGGCCTGGCATTCGGTAATGAGAGACTTCCATTCTTCTTGTTTTAAATATTTTTTGGTTCTTGTAACTTGATCCATGACTAACCTCCACTCGCATTACTGTACAGCACTATACCTAGCATTGCTGTACAACTTATTTGGAGATAATTGTCTCATGGATTCTAACATAGTATAAGGCACTCTGTTATTGAGCGCTTACCAATGAACCGAATGATGTTATCGAAAATTGGATGAGGAACAGAGATACGATTGAATTTTTAGGTTTATGGGAAAGTCTACATAACCCCGATTTTAAACCCGTCGAATTCGACGGGTTTAAAAAAGAGGCTGGATTAAATGCATTCACAATGTCTCCTACAAAATGGATTGTGGCAGTCAATGCAATTGGCATTGTTTCGAAATCTGGAAGGTATGGAGGCACATTTGCTCATTAAGATATTGCGTTTGAATTTGCATCATGGATTTCTGCAGAATTCAAACTTTATATCATCAAAGACTATAAACGATTGAAAACAGATGAAAGTAGTAGACTTTCATTAGGGTGGAATTTAAACCGCGAAATCTCAAAGTTAAACTACAGAATTCATACAGATGCAATTAAAGGGAATCTATTGCCGCCCGAATTGACTGCATATCAAATCACTATGACTTATGCCAATGAAGCAGATGTGCTCAATGTAGCGTTGTTTGGAATAACAGCTAAACAATGGCGTGATGAGAATACGAGTTTCAAAGGAAACATGAGGGACTATGCAACCTTGAATCAGTTATTGGTTTTAGCGAATATGGAAAGTTATAATGCTATTTTGATTGAGCAGGGTAAGCCACAAGCTGAGAGAATCCAATTGTTGAACCAATTGGCAGCGCGTCAATTAAAGGCAATTGAAGAAATTGGAATAAGTGATATCAAGAAACTAGAAAAGAAATAAACAAGAATGCAACTTTTTATTTTAGAAAAGGAATCACTGCGCCTTCTCGACATCATTTTTGTCGGTTCAAGACATGTGGAGAGTGTGATTCTGATGACACGTTGTGTTAAAAACGATAAATAGGGCATTATCAGTCCAAAATGAAAATTATGCTTTAAA
>CANRNK010000200.1 GCA_947631985.1 uncultured Lachnospiraceae bacterium
ATCGCCGTTGGGAACGGATGGAGGTTATGGGGAAAATGTAAGAGCAAGAGAAAGAGCAAGAGAAAGAGCAAGAGAAAGAGCAAGAGAAAGAGCAAGAGAAAGAGCAAGAGAAAGTGCAAGAGAAAGTGCAAGAGAAAGAGCAAGAGAAAGAGCAAGAGAAAGTGCAAGAGAAAGTGCAAGAGAAAGAGCAAGAGAAAGTGCAAGAGAAAGAGCAAGAGAAAGAGCAAGAGAAAGTGCAAGAGAAAGTGAAAGTGAAAGTGCAAGTGAAAAAGAAATAGCAAGATGTGGTAGAATAAGGGGAGTCGTAGAGGGAAGATAGTGGAAGTGTGTAGTGGGAGTTTGTAATGGGGATTGGTTGTTGAATGTGGAACAGGGTATTAACTTGAAGATGGTTTAGGTATGGAGGGTTTGCAGATGGGTAAGTTGAATTTGGCAGTTTTAGGAGCAGGGAATATTGCGGAGACGATGGCTAGAACGATTCAGGGATTAGACGATGTGTGTGCATATGCGGTTGCATCGAGGGATCAGAAGAAAGCGCAGGAGTTTGCGGATAAATATGGATTTAAGAAGGTGTATGGTTCTTATGAGGAGATGCTAGCAGATCCAGAGGTAGGGCTTGTGTATGTCGCAACGCCGCACTCTCATCATTATGATCATTGTAAGCTTTGTATTGAAGCGGGCAAGCCTGTTTTATGTGAAAAGGCTTTCACGGCGAATGCAGAGCAGGCAGAAGAGCTTCTTGCATTGGCAAAGGAGAAAAAGGTATTTATCACAGAAGCAATCTGGACAAGGTATATGCCATTTTTAAAGACAATGAAGGATGTGATTGAGTCAGGTATCATTGGAAAGCCATGTCTGCTGACTGGAAATCTAGGGTATACGTTAGATCATGTTGCAAGAATGCAGGATCCAGCACTTGCAGGGGGATCGTTACTTGACCTGGGTGTGTATGCATTGAATTTTGCATCCATGATATTTGGGACGGAAGTTTTGAAGATGTCTTCGGTATGTACTTATACGGAGTCTGGGATGGATGAGCAGAATAGTATTACGCTTATTTTCAAAGATGGGAAGATGGCAGTTCTGAATAGTACCATGATGGGAATGAGTGATCGCAAGGGAATTATCTATGGATCAAAAGGGTTCATAGTAATTGAAAATATTAATAACTTTGAGTCGATGAAGGTTTATAATGAGGCTTATCAGGAGGTTGCATCGTATCAGAGGCCGGATCAGATTACTGGTTATGAATATGAGGTGATTGAAAGTAAGAAAGCGTTGGATGAGGGTCTTTTGGAATGTGTACAGATGCCACATGAAGAGACAATCAGAATTATGAAACTGATGGATACACTGCGCAATGAGTGGGGAGTTCGTTATCCATTTGAATAAACAGGCTGATTTGTCTGTCACGAAAAAAACAAGAATTTTATCAAGTTATTGCGATAAAGTTCTTGTTTTTTTATTGTGTGCGTAATATAATGCAAATTGGACGGTATACAATAATGCAGAGAAACAAAATGAGACCGTTACAGACAATATTGCGTATTTAAAGGAGGACACACTGATGTCATATGTTGATGAGGTAGTTGCACTAGTAGTTGAGAAGAATCCTTCCCAGCCAGAATTTATCCAGGCAGTAAAAGAAGTAATGGAATCATTGAGAGTTGTTGTAGAAGCAAATGAAGAAGCTTTTAGAAAAGATGCTTTATTAGAAAGAATCGTAAATCCTGAAAGACAGATCATGTTCCGTGTACCATGGGTTGATGACAAAGGACAGGCTCAGGTTAATACCGGATTCCGTGTTCAGTTCAACAGTGCAATCGGACCTTACAAAGGTGGACTTCGTTTACACCCAAGCGTAAATCTAGGAATTATTAAATTCCTTGGATTTGAACAGGTTTTCAAAAATTCCTTAACCGGACTTCCAATTGGTGGTGGTAAAGGTGGTTCTGACTTTGATCCAAAAGGAAAATCTGACAGAGAAGTTATGGCATTTTGCCAGAGCTTTATGACAGAATTATGCAAATACATTGGTGCTGACACAGATGTTCCAGCTGGTGATATTGGAACTGGCGCAAGAGAAATCGGATATTTATTTGGTCAGTACAAAAGAATCAGAGGCGTATATGAAGGTGTATTAACTGGAAAAGGTCTGACATATGGTGGTTCTCTTGCAAGAACTGAAGCAACAGGCTACGGTTTATTATATATTACAGATGAAATGTTCAAATGTAATGGAAAAGATTTAAAAGGAAAAACAGTATCGGTATCAGGTTCTGGTAATGTTGCAATCTATGCAACTGAAAAGGCACATGAACTTGGAGCAAAAGTTGTAACATCATCAGATTCAACAGGATGGATCTATGATCCAGAAGGAATTGATGTAGAGGCAATTAAAGAAATCAAAGAAGTAAAAAGAGCAAGACTCACAGAATACAAGAATTACAGACCAAACTCAGAATACCACGAAGGCAAAGGAGTATGGAGTGTGAAAGTTGACATTGCACTTCCTTGCGCAACACAGAATGAACTTGATCTTGAAGATGCAAAGATGCTTGTAGCAAATGGCTGTATGGCAGTATGCGAAGGTGCAAATATGCCTACAACATTAGAAGCAACAGAATATCTGTTACAGAACAAAGTATGGTTTCTGCCAGGTAAAGCTGCAAATGCAGGTGGTGTTGCAACAAGCGCACTTGAAATGTCACAGAACAGCGAAAGACTTAGCTGGACATTTGAAGAAGTAGATGGAAGGCTGAAAAATATTATGATTGATATTTTCCATAATCTTGATGACGCTTCCAAACGTTACAATCTTGAAGGAAACTATGTAGCAGGAGCAAATATTGCAGGATTTGAAAAAGTTGCTACTGCAATGACAGCACAGGGAATTTGCTAAGAAGTTTTCTAAATTAAATAATAACTATAAATTTATCTGACCTTCAACCGAAATGGCTGAAGGTCTTTTTTTGATTCAAAAATCATAAAACATGAAACCTGAAACCTGGTAAGGAATGAAGAGTTTGCTGAAGCAACCAGAGATGGTGTGCAGAAAATGTTATAGGATTTAACTATAGCAGTAGCCCACGAAGCAGATTGCGCAGATATCTATTTTCAAGTATAATGACTTAAGTATCCTTCGATTTTTGAAGGAAATGATAGTGATTTAAAGACAAATAAACCTTAAATGCGGAACCGATGACTAGAAATCGAAACAGAATGTTAGATAAATGTGAGTCATGAGATTGGCTAAGTTTCAAACAAAATCATGCAGACAGGTAGATGAGTATGGAAAAAGAGAAAACAATCAGATTAAATAAATATCTTGCAGAATGTGGAGTATGTTCCAGAAGAGAAGCAGATCGGTTCATAGAAGCGGGAAGAGTTACGGTAGATGGTGCCCTAGCCCAAGTTGGCTGTCAGGTGAACGAAGCTTCCAAAATCGAAGTAAATGGAAAGCTGGTCAAAGGAGCAGATGAAAAAGTTGTGCTTGCATTTTATAAGCCAGAGGGTGTGACCTGTACTGAAAAAG
>CANRNK010000201.1 GCA_947631985.1 uncultured Lachnospiraceae bacterium
GCCAAACACCACCAAAAGATAAATTTATTTCCTTTTTCTCTCAATCTAATAAAGAAAGAGGAGTATATCCAGTTTTCCACGATGATGAAGCCATTTTTAAGACCAAGAATTGGTGGAATTACGAGCCTTAATGTTTTTGTAAAAGGTTTTGAAAAGTACATCGCATCAAGAGGTCGGACGGGAATTTTGGTATCTGCGTTTGCAGGAGAGCGAGAATTAAAGGATGCGATTGAAATCATACGATACCAGATTGATCAGAACCTTGTCATTCCCTACTTGTTATTGCGACATAAAAGGAGTCATTTTCATCATTATGTATGGCACTGGTTCTTAATTGTAGGCTACGAAGAAAAGGAAGATGGATTTTTTGTGAAGGTTGCAACCTATGGAAACTATCGGTGGTTATCGCTTGCCGAGCTGTGGGCAAGCGGGTATCGAAAAAAGGGCGGTATGATTATCATAGAATGAGACCCAGAATAAAAAATAGCAACACCACTATTTGGAATCATTAAGTGGATTATTTAACCGAAGAAAACTAAGAGATGCGGGGAAAGAAGCTTTTTTAAGAGCAAAAAGGTACCAGGAAAAGCTGACAGTACTCATGATGGATATTGATTATTTCAAAAAGGTGAATGACACTTATGGCCACCAGATTGGAGATGAGGTTATCAAGGAGTTTTCTAAGGTTCTTTCGCAGATTTTTCGTGACACAGATATTGTTGGATGTATGGGAGGAGAAGAATTTGCAGCCATTATGATTAACGCAGAACTTGATTTGGGATTTCAGAAGGCAGAATTATTTCGTAAGGCAATTGAGGCCAGAAAAATGATATTTGGGGAACACACAGTTCGGATTACGGTCAGCATTGGAATCGCGGAGTTGGATAAGGAGACGCAGACACTTGATTCTATCGTCAACCATGCAGATGATGCACTTTATGAAGCCAAAAGAAGTGGTAGGAATAAAACAATAGCATATCGGTAACCTATAAGGGGGAGCATATGGGATCAGTTACGGCTACACTGGGATTAGAATATACACAGATAGAAGTTCCAAGTGTTCATGGAGGACATCATGGGAGATAATATAAAAGTGGGCATGGGACTTTGAGAATGTTTCTTGTATAATGGCATTTGAGATAGTACAATATAGTGCAGACACAAAATCCTTATAAGGAGAATGTATGTTGAATATATTATCGTTAATTTCTTTTTCAAATGCCGTTTTTTTTGTTTTTTTTGCAGTGTATTCCATTGCATTAAACCGGAAATCGCTCGTCAATCTGGCATCTTTTGTAGAATGCTCATTGCTGGCTGTCTGGTCGTTTTCCTATACCTTTTTTTATGTTTCCGAAACAAAAGAGCAGGCGTGGATGTGGCTACAGATAGGAAGTATTGGCTGGATTGGCTTTATGGGAACTCTTGTCTGGTTTTTTATGGCCTTATCAAGATATCATTACAAAGAACATAGAATGTTCAGAACGATATATTGTGGAATTGCTCCAATGATACTTTTAATTCTGAACTTTATTTTTCCGGATAATTCAGCTGCGATTGATTTAATCAAGAGCAAAAGTGGTTTGGGTTGGACTTATGTAAATAATATTTCAAATCCGTTATACTGGATTTATATTGGTTATCTGTTGGTTGGATTGGTTGCAAGTGTCATCATTTTATCAAGGTGGCTTAAAAAAAGTAATTCACCCTATTTTAAAAGAATTGCAACAGCATTCTTAATTGTGGATGGAGTGTTAATTATAATTGGATTTGTCTCGGATCTGGTTCTTCCTCTAATTACAGATTATTTTCCACCAATGACGAATGTTTTTCTGATGATTTTCTCGTTTAGTTATTGGATCATCATCAACAAATTGGATTTATTCAAGGTAACATCCATTGAAGCGTCGGAACATATTCTGGATACCATTAGTGATGCGCTGATGGTGACAGATGAAAAAGGAATGATTGTACATTGCAATAAATCAACCTGTGAGATGCTACAATATCCGATGAAAGATATCGTTGGAAAAGAATTAGCAGTTTTTATTCAAGGAGAAGCATATAGCCAGGAACATATAGAGCAGCTATTTACAAAAAAAAGCATTAAAGGAATGGAAAATGATTTGATTGCAAAGGACAAATCCATCATTCGGACGTCCTATAGTGCTTCCATCGCGGAAGACGATATTCATGGATTTATGGGAATCATCATCAGCTTTCATGACATCACGAAGCAGAAGAATCTGGAGAGAGAGTTGTTTGAACTGGCACATTATGATATCCTGACCAATTTACCAAATAGAAGATATTTTGTAGATATGATCAAAGTACTAGAAGAACTATATCGGGAGCAAAAAAGAGATTTTGCAATTCATTTTATTGATTTGGACGGTTTCAAAGAGATTAACGATACGATGGGACACGATACGGGAGATGTTGTGCTGACTGAGATTGGCAACAAGCTTCAGGCCTGTATTCTTGACAGCGATTTTGTGGCAAGGATTGGAGGCGATGAGTTTGTAATCGTGCAGGCAGATATTGTCTCAGAAGAGCAGGCTATGGAGCAAAAGGAAAAGGTATTGGCGCTTTTTGAAGAGCCAGTATATCTGAATGAAGTGCCAGCAAGACTTGGTGCATCAGTCGGTTATGCATTTTATTCCAGGGCAAATTCGATTACAGATCTCCTGCGAATGGCAGACAGAAATATGTATGAGGACAAAATAAACCGTAAGAAGAAAAGAGAAAAACAGAACCTGGATCTGTAAGTTGAATTGGAGATAGAGGTAGCATGGTTTTTAGATATCAGGTTGTAAAACGCAGAGAGGGACAGAGCGTTGAAACAGTTTTAAAAGAAGAATTTATGATTTCTGCCTATCTTCTAAAAAAAATAAGACTTTACGGTAGCATCACATGTAACGGCAGAGAGATAAAAATATATGATTTGGTGGCAGAAGGGGATCTCGTTGCTGCAACCTGGGATTTTGAGGGAAAAGAGGCTGGCTGGATCACATGTGAGACAATTCCGATTTTATATCAGGATACTTGTTTTTTAATTGTTGACAAACCTTCGAATCTTTGCGTTCACCCTTCAAGAGGACATAGCCAGGATAGTCTCATTACGCGATTGAGTGGGGGGAATTTTCTCAATGTTGTTACCAGACTCGACAGGGATACTTCTGGTCTTGTTTTGTTAGCCAAGAATGGCTATTGGCATAACCGGTTTGCGACCACTCAAATCAGTAAAATATATTATGGTTTAGTGAGAGGGAAGCCGATTGTGCCACAAGGGGTTATCGAGGAACCCATTGAAAGGGAGAACGAAGGCTCCATAAAACGAATTGTATTTGCAGATGGAAAACGAGCGGTTACCTCCTATCGACTGATAAAATACAATGAAGAAATTGACTGCTCTATTTTAGAATTCCAATTGTTTACAGGCAGGTGCCATCAGATCAGAGTTCATTCAGCTCATATCGGACATCCATTAATAGGGGATGG
>CANRNK010000202.1 GCA_947631985.1 uncultured Lachnospiraceae bacterium
CTTAGTTCTTATAATAATTTTAGCATTTTATGTCACTTCTTTCAAGAAAAATTGTTATAAAAGACAGCGTAAATTTACCTTCGGATTTAATGGTGCAGAGTCCACCCACGATGCACTGATAAAGTATCAGGCAATGACTTGTAGATTTAATATACATCTTTTCTGTATTCTAAGCAAGTCCAGCTCCTTTTTCTGGAAAGAACCCGGCCTTTCTCATGGGTACTTTTATAATCCCCATATCTGAGTGTTGAAGTATACCATCTTTTTGTTCTGCAAGGACAGACTATGGGAGATACATTCTGTATATTTTCCTACTTCTCCATGCCGGTTTCTTTCGGATGCAATGATCTGATTACTTCTCAATATATCGTATTCTGCTCCTGCCGCCACCGGCAGTTCTCTTTTCTGAAATCTTACCAGCTCCAGCATGTTTCCACCATTTACATAATACGCCCGTAATTGTGCCATCTTACTGGCTCCTGTTCTGCTCCAGCCCATTGGCCTTGAACTCATCCTGCTGGATAATAGATGGCTTACATGCCCTTCCGTACTGCTTCCTTTTACTCCATCTTGATGTCTTAATCGCAGTTTTGCTGCGGTCCAGTTTGACAGGATATATTCTTTTGCTTCTGTGATCCTCTTTCTTCCTGTTTCCTCTTCCAGACAGTTCTCCACTCTTTCTACGATTTCTTCAAACTCTCTTTTTGTCTTACTTCTGATTGCTCCCCTTAATTCATCCGCTGCATCTTCACGGCTATTTTTCAGGTGGCTTGTAAGCTTTGTCAGATATTTTTCCAAATGAAATCCATCCAGAACATGGGTGATCCCTGCAATCCTCCTCATTCCTGATTTGATCCATGCTCCTCCATCGGAATTTAGATAGATTCTTTTGACTTTTTCAAGGTCATAATGATTTTCTATATAGTCATAGATATCATCCCAGAATACCTTGTTTTCTTCTCCCTGGCTGACTCCACAAAAATAGTAAGGATTGACTAGTTTGTGACGCTTGCTTTTCGGTGCCTCCTTTTCTATTCCTTCGTGGATATAGACCAGCTTTGTGAGCAGACAGTTGTTCTTCTGATGATTCTTATTTTCTGCAAGGTCACCCTTTTTATCCCTAAACTGCAGCGATACATGGTCTTCATCTGCCTCGATATACAGGTACTCAACCTCTTTTTTCCTCTTTGGCCTTTCCTCGTTCTTAGGAAACTGCAGATGGTGTATCTTATTTTTTACCGTCTGTTTTTTTACCTCTGTGGTAAGACTTATCGCTTCACCGCCGCGCCGATAGGATGTCTGCACTGCCTCTTTGAGCATTCTGGCCTGTGCATCTTCTGTCATGCGTTCATTCCGTTCTAATCCAAGGATACGGTCCAGCAGGTATTCGCTGCTTCCGGTCATTTTGTTTGTAAAATAGGTCTTATGAAAGCTCACGGTTCCAAGAGAGGTAATGAGTTGTTTATTGGTATGGGATTCCACGATCCAGTGTTGCCGTCTTACCGGACTTTTCTGAATCATCTCATCCATGCTTTCCAGAGATTCCTTTATCATCTGTAAGCCAAGAGCATGGAGTTCCTTTGTAATTTCCATCACATACTCTGCCAGCTGCAGAGGATTCTTCATAAACTCATCTTCCAGTTTTTCAAATCTGTTGATGCATTCTTCTTCAAAATATTTTATACTATTAATCATAGAGAACACCTATCCTTTGTTTGTATTGGTTTAGTCGCTAAATACTTTATCACAAAGTGGTGTTCTCTTGTTTTTTATTTTCCATTTAATCCGAATAAAATTTTACGCTAACGAACAGGGTACTTTATTGATCATGAGCAGAAACTTCTTGCTTATAGCACTTACCTTTAAAAAATAAAAATGCAAAACAGCCAAATTTCTTATCTAGTTTCTTCTTTCTCACAAGCCACTAACTATTCCCCTTGGAAATTAAAACAGTCCACAGATTAATCCTATTAATCTTCTAATTTCAATACCAACCTCTGCTAATAATATTTTAACATCATTCCAAAAATCATCTGATTGTAAATACTTCACTTCATAATTTCCATTGATTTTCAATTTTGCAAACGTATCTTGTAAATATCTCAATGTCTTGTCATCATGCCAATATACATACTAAAATAGGAGCGATAAATGATTCAATTACAGCTCATTCATCTGCTCCTACCTCTCTTTGCGATATACCACAACATCCTCTACCCTGCAATCAAGAGTGGTACATAACCAATTCACCGTCTCCAGCGTAACATTTCTGTTGTGCTTTAACTTGTCCAGCATTCCTCTGCTAAGATTATATTCCTTAATTAACCGATAAGTTGTAATATCTTTCTTCTTTAAAGTTTCCCACAAAGGGTCAAATGACATCATATAATAAAATCCTTTTTTCTTTTTATTATATTGTCATTATTGTGGGAATACTATTGCCACGATAATGGGTATGTTGTATAATGGTTTTTAATAAATTATACGAATCGAGGGTTTGCACTATGGACTTAAATTATTTTAAAGATTTACTATTTGATATTATCAATGAATCCGATTTGCCAATTCAGGACATTGAAACTGATGATGCAAATAATTTGTTTGTGATTACTGTAATTGATGGAACTAAATATAGCCTTCACATTGAAAAAGACTATTAAAATACAAATTTTCTTCTAATGCTATACTATTTGCTAGTATTCGCCTATCGCAAATCTACTTCTTAGTATCTGTGGCTATAATCTGGTGTACTCTTCCTACAATTCCACCTTCCAACATCACCTTAATACCCCTTGGATGATTACTGGAATTGGTCAAAATTCTCATAACAACACCTTCTGTTAATTTACCTGTTCGCTGATCCTGTTTCTGTACAACCTGTACTTTGGTTCCAATTTTAATATTGCTTCTTACTGTACCATCCATATTCTAATTCAATCCTCTATTTCTTGATTTTCTTTGCCTTTGGCTTTGTTAATTCATAACTTTCTGCAATCATTCTTTCAATATCTGCCCTTGAAATTGTCCCATCAAGAATAATTGAATTCCAGTGTTCCTTGTTCATATGATACGCAGGAACAATCGCTTCAAATGCACTGCGCCAGCAATCTCTCCACTCTGGATCACACTTCACATTAATCCAGATGTTGTTCTGATGCTCATAAATACATGCAAATGTCTTTTTGTTACTTATATGACGCATCAATGTCCAGTTACTATCATGGAACGGATAATCCTCTACTACATTCTCAAATGATTTACAATATAATATTGCTTCTTCTCTTGTGGTCATTACATATTCTCCCATGCAAAAAACTTCTCTATCATTATACCATGGAAAGGTACAAATCATAGAGAAGTTTCTTTTAGATTAGTTTATTATTCTGTTTTAAATCCGCAATGTCTATTTACGGGGAGTATGCTCATTTTGCGTTATTACTCTTCCGAACTCCGTCATTCATTCTTTTCACTTTGCGTTTCCATACAAAATATT
>CANRNK010000203.1 GCA_947631985.1 uncultured Lachnospiraceae bacterium
AAACAATTCATGAAATTTAATATCTTCAGACAATAAATGTCCAATAATCACATCATCAAAAATAAATGCAAAAACCTTCATCTCATCTACACTTCCTTCTGCGAGACTGTTCCTCATTTTGCCAGCTTTTTCTAACAGAAATGCGTGAATTCGCTTATGTCGGTTAATATCATCGAAATCTATTTTTTCGAGTGCCCTTTCCTCGTAATCAAAATGCTCAGATACGTGAAGTAAGATCTTGTCCAGGTATTGTAACATCTTCTCTGGATTTTCAAGAAGCGCCGTTGCATTCGCAAGACGGCTTGCCATACGGAATAATTCCCGATGCTGTTCATCGATATTTGGCTCTCCACAGTTCCAGGTATTTTTCCATTTAAGAGAAATTGATGCATAGGTTTTTTGGGAGGATTCTGATTTTACAACACAGTTTCTTCCGTTTTCTTTGGCTTCATACAGCGCATCATCCACTCTCTTGTAGACAGAGCGATACGTTTCTCCTTTTGTCCTCTCTGCAACACCAAAGCTTGCTGTGAATTTCCCTGTGACAGGATGGATTGCTTCCTCAATTGCCCTTCTGATGTTCTCCGCTGCTGCCATGGCCCCCGTTATATTGGTGTGTGGCATGAGAATCAGAAATTCTTCACCACCAATCCGAATGGCATAATCAGACATTCTTGTGTGTTTTAAAGCCAGTTCAGCGGTAAGCTGCAATACGGAATCTCCAATTGGATGTCCCCATCTGTCATTTACCTTTTTAAAATGATCCAGATCAAGCAAAATTGCTGACAAGGGAATTTCATAGCGCTCGGACCGGTCAATTTCTTCATGAATGATACTATCCAAAAAATGTCTGTTGTACAGACCTGTTAATTCATCCCGGTTTACTTTTTTCTGCAATTCTTGTTCGGATTTTTTCTGGAAAGAAATATCAAACAGATTAATCATAATCAGGGATTGTGCCTTGTATCCCACCTGCATTGCAGAGAGCACAACCGAAATCGTCCTATCCTGTCCTGCTTCTATTTTTCTATCTGAATCCACTTCTATTTCAGCTTCTATTCCATCGAGCGATTCTCCCTGTTCTACCTTTTCCAATATTCTCTTCATGTTCAGCTTTGACCAATTGATGCATTGGATAATATTTCCTTTTTCTACTGGAAGGTCTTCAAACTCCTGTTTTTGGTTTTCCGCCATTTTTGTGCAGGCTTTTAGCATTAGTGCTTTTGCATCCTGGTTACGAAATAGAATGTCTCCTTTTGTAGTTACAATAAAAATTGCACCCTTCATTGTAGCAAACATTTTCTTGATATTCTCGTTTGTTTCATTGATCTCAAAAAAAGAAAGTTGCAATTCTTTTAAACCAGGTCTAAATACCTGAAGAAAAAGATAGATCATGATTGTAATCATAATAGAAAACAATACAATATGCGTCATCTCGAGATAGCGCAGGGACTGTTCTGCTTCCTGTTCATAGTTGCAGACAATTTCATCCATTTGGGATAGATACTGTTTCTCACTTACTTCTATTTTAGCAAGATTGTCATCAGTATCTCTCTTTTCTCCAGCAACAGTCTGATATTTTAACAGAATTACCCTTACGTCTTCCAACATTTCCTGAAAAACAGGTTGTATTTCTTCAAAGAGAGCCTGTGTTATCTGACTTTTGTTTTCCGGAATTCCCTCTTCTTCATTCCCATGAACCAGGTTATAGTGAGATGCAACCCACAAGTCGATGTCTTCCTGCAAAACCTGCATGGTTTCTTTCTCTTTTTCCATGTCTCCATTTTGAAGAAACAGAATTCCCTTCATGATTTTCTGGCTTAACATTCTCTGTCTGCCAGCTACATTGATTACGGTAGCCATCCCGCCTTCCCGATTAATCTGATATTGAACCACCATCTGTTTGGTCAAAAAAATAATGAGCAGTATTGCCGTCGCAATCAATAATCTCTTCACTAGAATTTTTGATTTTTCCTTGTAATTCTTTTCCTCAAACATACTCTTCTCCCGTGATCAGCATTCCCGCGTCTTTCGCATCCATTGGTTTGAAAAAATAATACCCTTGTATTTCATCGCACCCTTCCCTTTTCAAGAACTGATACTGTTCTTCGGTCTCAACACCCTCCGCTAAAACTCTTACTCCAAGATTTTTAGCAAGCTGAATAATTGTCTTGACGACAGCCCTGTCCTTACTGTTTCCAGAAGAAATTCCATGGACAAAGTCCATGTCGATTTTAATTAAATCGACTGGGAACGAACGGATTCTATTTAAAGAAGAATACTCTTTCCCAAAATCATCAATGGCGATTAAAAATCCCACCTGCTTTAGCTCCTTTAACACCTTTAATACATCAAAGTCCTGGTTAAAGGCGATACTTTCTGTGATTTCGATTTCTATGTTTTGAGGGTTCATCTTGGTTTCTTCCACTATTTGCTGTAATTGTTCGGCTATTTTTGCTTCTCTAAGCTGTTCCATGGAGAGATTAATGGAAAGCCTCATATCCCGGCTTGCTGCCACCCGACATTTTTTACATTGTTCACATACACTCTGAAAAATCCAAAGACCAATCGGTTTAATAAGCCCTGTCTGTTCTGCAATTGGTATAAATTCTACCGGAGAAATCAGCCCAAGCTCCGGATGCTTCCATCGCAGAAGCGCTTCAAATCCAATCACTTCGCCCGTTGCGACTTCAATCTGTGGCTGATAATGAAGGAACAGTTCGTTTCTGCCAAGCGCCCGATAGAGGTGATTGGTCAGCATCACTTTTCGTCCAACTCCATCTTTCATTTCCTTTGTACAAAATACAACCTGATTCTTTCCATTCTTTTTCGCCTCAAACATAGACATATCCGCATTCTTGATTAACTGCTCAACGTCCTCTCCATCCTCCGGATAGATTGCAACACCAATGCTTGCTGTAATGAAGAATTCAATCCCTTTTATCACAATTGGTACTATAAATGCTTCTAACAGGTGCTGTAATTCCAGGTCCAGTTCTTCTCTGGAATGTAAACCCTGCATGTAAATAAAATATTCATCCCCCCCTGATCTGCAAACAACTGCCTGATCGTTCACATGGCTTTGAATTCTTCTTGCAATTTCATTCAAAACTTCGTTTCCCGAAGAATATCCCAAGGTGTCATTTACTGATTTGAAAGAATCCAGATCAATTGCCATAACTGCGAGAATCTCCTGGTTGTGATTGCAATCCTTTACCGACATCCTAAGCTCTTCAATAAATAACTTGAGATTCGGAAGCTTAGTCACCGCATCAAAATACGCCAGATCATATAGCTTTTGTCTTGAAGCTTCAATATTCAGTTTCTGGTCTTCAATTTCCCTTAAATAATGAAAAACCTGATTCTTATATTCCATGATAAAAGAAATAATGATAATCACAGCCAGATAAGAAATCACTCCTGGTAAAGAATCCAAAGACTTATTCAGGATTAGAAATGCCACT
>CANRNK010000204.1 GCA_947631985.1 uncultured Lachnospiraceae bacterium
TCTGCAATTACTTCTTCTAATACGTCCCATACCTGGGTATCAAGACGTTCTACTAATTTCTTTGCATTTTTAATATTCTGAGAAATGCCACGTCCAACCAATTCTTTCATAACGAAAGGTTTGAAAAGTTCGATAGCCATTTCTTTTGGTAGACCACACTGATAGATCTTAAGTTCTGGTCCAACAACGATAACGGAACGTCCTGAATAGTCAACACGTTTTCCAAGTAAGTTCTGACGAAAACGTCCAGATTTACCTTTCAGCATATCAGACAGGGATTTAAGAGCACGGTTACCAGGTCCGGTAACAGGTCTTCCACGTCTACCATTATCAATCAGAGCATCAACTGCTTCCTGAAGCATTCTTTTTTCATTACGAACGATGATATCAGGTGCACCAAGTTCCAAAAGTCTCTTCAGACGATTGTTACGGTTGATAATTCTTCTGTATAAATCATTCAAATCGGAGGTAGCAAAACGTCCACCATCCAACTGAACCATAGGACGTAAATCAGGAGGAATAACAGGAACATTTTCAAGAATCATCCATTCAGGTTTGTTTCCTGATTCTCTAAATGCTTCTACTACTTCCAGTCTTTTTATGATTCTGGCACGTTTCTGTCCAGTTGATTCTTTTAAGCCTGTTTTCAGCTCTACGGATTCACCTTCCAGATCAATTCCCTGTAATAATTCTTTGACTGCTTCTGCACCCATACCTACACGGAATTTGTTACCCCAGGTATCTCTTGCATCCTGATATTCTTTTTCAGATAATACTTGTTTGTACTGTAAATCGGTTCCAGCAGCATCCAATACGATATAAGATGCAAAATAAAGAACTTTTTCAAGAATTCTTGGAGAAAGATCCAGAATCAGACCCATTCTACTTGGAATTCCTTTAAAGTACCAGATATGGGAAACAGGAGCTGCAAGCTCTATATGTCCCATACGTTCTCTACGAACATTTGCTTTTGTTACTTCAACTCCACAACGGTCACAGACAACACCTTTATATCTGATTTTTTTATACTTACCACAATGACATTCCCAGTCTTTGCTTGGTCCAAATATTTTCTCACAGAAAAGACCCTCTTTTTCGGGTTTTAAAGTTCTGTAGTTAATTGTTTCTGGTTTTAAAACCTGTCCCTTAGACCATTCTTTGATTTTCTCAGGTGATGCTAATCCAATTTTAATTGCATCAAATGTCATCGGTTGATATATTTCATTTTTTGTTTCTGACATTTATGGCACTCCTTCCAATTATTGTCATGTTCACCCATGAAAAAGCATTTGCCTTTTCATGGATTTATAAATAATTCGAACTTATTCCTCATCAAGGGCTTCCTGGAAATCTTCAGCTCCATCCAATAAGTCTTCTTCAAAGTCTACTTCTTCTTCGAATTCTTCTTCAAGGGCTACTAATTCACCGCTTGCTGTATCGAATTCCTGTTTCTGGAATCCATGAGCACTAAATGATTCTTTGCTATGATCAACATGTTTTTTGTCGCCTTCGATTTCATAACGATAATCTGTATCGCCATAATCAATGCTTTCCATAATTTCAACTTCTGTTTGATCTTCACGAAGAACTTTAACGTCCAGACCCAGTGACTGAAGTTCCTTCAGTAATACTTTGAAAGATTCTGGAATACCTGGTTTCGGAATATTATCACCTTTAATAATTGCTTCGTAGGTCTTAACACGTCCGATAACGTCATCGGATTTTACTGTTAAGATTTCCTGAAGTGTATATGCAGCACCGTATGCTTCTAGTGCCCAAACTTCCATTTCTCCAAATCTCTGTCCACCGAACTGTGCTTTACCACCAAGTGGCTGCTGCGTTACAAGTGAGTATGGTCCAGTCGAACGAGCATGGATCTTATCATCTACCAAGTGGTGGAGTTTCAGATAATGCATGTGACCAATGGTTACAGAACTATCAAAATATTCTCCAGTTCTACCATCGCGGAGTCTTACTTTACCATCTCTGGAAATTGGAACTCCCTTCCACAATTCTCTGTGTGCTCTATTTTTTGATAAGTATTCCATAACATCTGGAAGTAACTGTTCTTTATATTTTGCCTCGAATTCTTCCCAGCTTGTATTTACATAATCATTAGCAAGATCTAAGGTATCCATAATATCTTCTTCGTTTGCACCATCAAATACTGGTGTTGCAACGTTAAAGCCCAGTGCTTTCGCAGCAAGGGATAAATGGATTTCAAGAACCTGACCAATGTTCATACGGCTAGGTACACCAAGAGGATTTAACACAATGTCCAAAGGACGTCCATTTGGTAAGTATGGCATATCTTCTGCAGGTAATACACGGGAAACAACACCCTTGTTACCATGGCGACCAGCCATTTTATCACCAACAGAAATTTTTCTTTTTTGTGCAATGTAAATACGTACTGCCTGATTTACACCTGGAGATAATTCGTCTCCATTTTCTCTTGTAAAGACTCTGGCATCAACAACGATACCATATTCTCCATGAGGTACTTTTAATGAAGTATCACGAACTTCGCGAGCTTTTTCACCAAAAATCGCACGTAAAAGTCTTTCTTCAGCAGTTAATTCTGTTTCTCCCTTAGGAGTTACTTTACCAACTAAGATGTCTCCCGCACGAACTTCTGCTCCAACTCGGATAACACCACAATCATCCAAATCTTTCAGAGCTTCATCACCAACACCAGGAACATCTCTAGTAATTTCTTCTGGTCCTAATTTGGTATCACGTGCTTCTGCTTCATATTCTTCAATATGAATTGAAGTATATACATCTTCCTGAACAAGTCTTTCACTTAATAAAACCGCATCTTCGTAGTTGTAACCTTCCCAAGTCATGAATCCAATCAATGGACTCTTTCCAAGAGCAAGTTCACCCATAGAAGTTGAAGGACCATCTGCAATAACCTGTCCAGCTTCTACGTAGTTTCCTTTGAATACAATTGGTTTCTGATTATAACAGTTTGACTGGTTACTACGAGAGAATTTTGTTAAATGATATTCTTCTTTTTCACCATCATCATATGTCATTTTAATTAAAGCAGAAGAAACATAGGTTACAGTTCCTGATTTTTTTGCAATCACACAAACACCAGAGTCAACTGCTGCTTTTGTTTCCATACCAGTTCCAACTACAGGAGCTTCAGTAATTAAAAGTGGTACTGCCTGACGCTGCATGTTAGATCCCATAAGCGCACGGTTCGCATCATCATTTTCAAGGAAAGGAATCAACGCTGTCGCAACGGAAAATACCATTTTAGGAGATACGTCCATATAATCAAATTTTGATTTTGGATATTCCTGTGTTTCATCTAAGTAACGACCAGATACGGAATTTTTTACAAAATGTCCATTATCATCCAATGCTTCATTTGCCTGAGCAACATGGTAGTTATCTTCTTCATCTGCAGTCATATAAACTACATCTTCGGTAACGATAGG
>CANRNK010000205.1 GCA_947631985.1 uncultured Lachnospiraceae bacterium
ATGATGATCTGCCTTAGAGGGGGCGATGCGGTAGAAGAGAGAAAAGCATTGTTAGTAACACATAGGATAAGAATTTTGGAACAAATGAAGAGTCTTGAAAAAAGTCTGGAAACAATCAATTACAAAATTGATCATTATAAAGAAATTGGGGTGTTTCATATTGACAGAGAAATGGTCTAAAGAAAAGTTTGGTAACAAGGTTGAATAAAAAACATTCAACCCCTTGATTGGTATGCGACTAAAGTCGCAGAGGGGAATAAAAATGAAAAAAGAAATTTATCTGGCAGGCGGATGCTTTTGGGGAACAGAAAAATACCTTGGTAACATACAAGGAGTAACGGGAACAGAAGTTGGATATGCCAATGGAACAACCCAAAATCCAACCTATGAAGAAGTGTGCCATCAAAACACAGGGCATGCCGAAACTGTAAAAGTAGAATATGAAGATAGCGTAGTAAGTTTAGAATTTCTATTGCAGCTTTTTTACGATGTGATAGATCCAACCAGCTTGAACCGCCAGGGCGGGGATACTGGTTCGCAATACAGAACGGGAATTTATTACCTAAATCAAGAGGATGCACCTTTCATACAAGAATCAATCAGGGAATTGCAGAAGTCTTATCAGGAAAGAATTGTAATTGAAGTTCTGCCTTTGTCAAACTACACAAAGGCGGAAGACTATCATCAGAAATACCTTACTAAGAATCCAAATGGATATTGCCATATCAGACCGGATCAGTTTCAAAAAGCAAAAGATGCTAGTTACAAAAGCATCTGATTTTTAGCATTGTACAATGTCCGGTATCCCAGGTAAAGAGAACAGAACACGGCAAGGCAGACAACAGAGGTAATCGCAATCATAATGGCAATCTGGTAGAGAATTGCAGTCGTAGGTAGTGTACCAGAGAGAATCTGCCCAGTCATCATGCCGGGAAGAGAAATGATGCCCATACCCAGCATAGAATTCAGTGTTGGGAGAAGAGCAGTTTCTAGTGATTTGTTGACAAATGGAAGAAGAATGCTTTTTGGAGTTGCGCCCATATTAAGCAAGGTGTCAATCTTTGGTTTTTGTGTTTTGAGATTTTCGTGGAAGGTTTTTAGTCCGAGGCTTACACCGGTCATGGCATTTCCCATAATCATTCCACTGATGGGAATCGTATATTGGGGGTTGAAAAAGCTGACACCCACGACACCCAGGATAAAAAACAAGATTACAAACAAGCCGGTCAGAATGAGGGAAAGCGCAACAATAATCTGAAAGTTCCGGTTGATTCCCTTATTTCTTGACAACACTGTATGAACTGACATTGCCATCATGGCAGTTAGATATAGTAATACAAAAATGGGATGTGGGTTTTTAAAAATATAAGTCAGGACTAAACCAGCCAGAATAAGCTGAAGTGTCATTCGGATACTGCCGATGACGAGAAGCTTTGTCTGGTTGATTTTACATTTTTTCATAATGGCGAGAACAAGTAAAAGAAGCAGGTAAATGGCTCCAAACTGCCATAGATTTAACACAATAACATTACTCACAGGACACCTCCGAATCTAGACTGATGTACTCATCTCCGTAACTTTTAGCAAGTGTTTTATCATGTGTGATGGCAATTAACGTGATTCCATGCTCGTTACAATACTGCTTCAGATTCTGTAAAAGAGATACTGCAGTTGCTTCATCCAAAGCAGAGGTGGGTTCGTCAAGCATCAGAACTTTTGGATGAAAAGAGAGACAGATTGCAATATAAATACGTTGACGTTCTCCACCGGACATATCACGGCAATTGTTCGTGAGTGGAAAATCCGCAAGGCATATGTTCAAAAAAAGATTCATAACTTCTTCAGAGGGTGCAAGGAGACCTCGATAAGAATAGAACTCTTCGAAATTATTGCGAATGGTAGTATCAAATAAATAAACGTTTTGTGCTACAAGCATGACGTCTCTGCGAAGTGCAATGGTATCATATTCGTTGATCGACTTGCCTTGATACAGGATTTCACCTTCTTCTGGAGAAATGGTAGCATTTAGAAGTTTTAATAAGGTGCTTTTTCCAGAGCCGCTTTTGCCACAGATGAAAGTGGTTTTATTTTCGTGAATTGTAAGGGAAGAATAGTGAATCAGATTTTTGAATGTTACATTTTTTAATGAAAACAGAGACATTTTGTCCTCCTTGTATAGGTGAAATAATATAGTAAATCGTACCATAGGAAGTAAGATTGTGCAAAGTGATAAGTAGAATTATTAAAATTTTATAGGGTAATGACAAGACTGACTTTTGAGGAGTATAGTATACATAGAACAGCTTTGAAAGGAGTCCTTATGAAAAAAATGCCAGTTATATTTGTTGGGCATGGATCGCCAATGAATGCAATAGAAGAAAATCAATTTGTAGAAGAATGGAAAAAACTAAAAAATGTAATTCCGACCCCCAAGGCTATTTTGTCTGTGTCAGCACACTGGTTTACAAGAGGAAGTAGAATTATGACATCCAGGGAGCCTAAACTAATCTATGATATGTACGGGTTTCCAGAAGAACTCTACAAAATCGTATATGCTACAAAAGGAGCACCACAGGTTGCAAACGAGGTATGCTCTCTGCTTACCAGAGAGGTGACAGAAGATAATTCATGGGGAATTGACCATGGAACCTGGTCTGTATTACGTCGAATTTATCCCAAAGCAGACATTCCGGTGTTACAGCTAAGTATTGATGCTAACGCAACTGCACGGGAACATTATAAGATGGGTCAGGAACTTAGAAAGTTAAGGGAACAGGGCATTCTTATCTTTGGAAGTGGTAACGTGGTTCATAACCTTGCAAGAGTGAACTGGGATATGGAACAGGAAGGATTTGACTGGGCAGAAACATTTGACCGTTATATTATGGAGGCGATTCAACTGAAAAACCATGATGCTGTAATCGATTACAAACAGGCGGGTAGTTCAGCAAATTTGTCTTTTACAACAATGGAACATTTTGCACCTTTATTGTATGTGCTGGGTGCCTCCAGGATGAAAGATCAAATCACTGTTTTCAACCAATCCTGTGTTCTGGGCTCTTTATCCATGACAAGCTATTTGTTTGAAGAGAAGGAGTAAGAGTGAAATAATTTGAAAAAAGAAGTAACTTATTTTAGAATAGAGAATTCCTATGGGGGAAATCAAAGCTGGTTTCTGGATCCATTTATGAAACTAGGAGGGTGTGCCGCAGCGGCAGCCTGTGATACCTGCATTAACCTGGCCAAACACCACCAAAAGATAAATTTATTTCCTTTTTCTCTCAATCTAATAAAGAAAGAGGAGTATATCCAGTTTTCTACGATGATGAAGTCATTTTTAAGACCAAGAATTGGTGGGATTACGAGCCTTAATGTTTTTGTAAAAGGTTTTGAAAAGTACATCGCATCAAGAGGTCGGACGGGAA
>CANRNK010000206.1 GCA_947631985.1 uncultured Lachnospiraceae bacterium
TAGCCCCCATTTTGGATGCGAATGAATGATATTCCCCACGTAGTACCGTCTGTATCTCTCCAGGTTTCAAGTGTTTCACTTCTCCACCCTCCATAATGACATCCAGCTCCCCATAGAGAACCTGAAATGTTTCTTCCTTTACTTTATGCGCATGGGTAGGATGGGTCTGTCCCGGAAGTACTATGATATATTTTTTACAATACTCTCTATTTATAATATTGATAATAATCGCACCATGTTGTCTAAAATGCTTCATTCCATAGTGATGTGACAACTCTACTTCATAATCCTCTCCCAGTGCAATACCCGCCTCGTAGAGCATACCTTTTGCGTCATGGATTGCACTTCTTACCATTCCAACACCTGTTGTCTTAGGTTTTTCAGTTATTTTTTCATTTATTTTATAAGTTTTTGTTGCAAGGATTCCGTCTTTGAATTCGCCACTTGACATTTGTTTGTTCTGGCACGGCATAGCAAAAAACACATCTTCTTCAGAGATTATGTCACCTTCCTTGATCTCACGCCTTGCATAAACCCCTCTCATAAGAGACTGAAGTGAATCAATTTCTACTTGGGAGACATATTTATCATTTTCTTTTCTTACCTTGCAGATTTCCTTTGCAAGAATCGCGGATTTCACCCACTTTTCTGCTTGTTGTGGATTCATGGAATAAGCATTTAGTTTAATAAGCTCTGTTGGTAATCCTACATGTCTTTCTAATATTTTAGCCCCTTTTGCAATTGCAAGCATTGGTACCATCGTATCATCAGGATCTTCATGTCCTGAATACCCAATTATTGTATCACGATATCTGCGGCTCATTCTGTCAATAAAATCCAGTTGTAATCCCTCTACCGGAGCTGGATATTCTGCAATACAATGAAGAAAAGCAAAGTCACATCCCTTATGCGTAAAAAAATTATAGATTTTATCTATGTCCGATAATGTTTTGCCACCTGTTGATATAATCAATGGTTTTTTTGAGCCTGATGCTTTCGTTAATAACGGCCAGTCTAATGCACTGCAGCTGGCAATTTTAATAATATCTATTCCCTGATCCAAGCACCATTCAACGCCAGTTTCATCGAACGGAGTACTCATTGTTAACATACCTTCATTTCTAACCTCTTCAATTAGAAGATTAAACTGATCAAAAGAAAGCCGTGTACTCATAAATCTTGGAATATGATCAACATCTGTTCTTTCTTTATAATCAGGATGAATAAAGGTTTCTAAATCACGATACTGCAATTTAACTGCTGCTTTAATATTATACTTTCTTGCTATCTTACCCATTTCCTTTATGATATCAATTCCATGTTCTACACTACCCTGGTGGCTATTTGCCATCTCAAAAATATATAATTGATCAAATATTGGATTCATCCGCTTCCCCCTCCGTTTTTCTATCTGTTATTTCCGCGAAGTACATATGCATTTTCTATCCCTTGGCTAATCTGCTCTTCAAAATCAGGCAATGTTGCTCGCGCTGACTCAAGTATAATCTCAAAATACTTCATGCTTTTGCTGGTTGCTTCTTTTATTTCTTCAAATTCACCCTCATTCATGTCATGAATGTCATTGGTTAGCGCATTAATCCTGTTTTGAATTCTACACTCGACATAGTACATAGCTGGTATTTTTTCTATTAAAGCACCCAGTTCTTTGGTTTGCTGAAATAATTTTACAATTTCGTTACTTTTATATTTATTTGCATTGATTAATGCAAGCATCGAATAATGAATTCTAACTGTTTTCTGAGCATATTCTATTATTTGCCTCATCTGATCAACTGATTCACTAATTTCCTTGCTAAGTTGTTGAAATTCCTGATTGTTTAGAAAAAAATCTGCTCCAGCAATAATATGTCGTGCATCAAATGTTGACATACAATATCGACCGATTGCCTCTGCTAAGGTTGCCTGCTCTGCTCCCTCTATCCTGGCTCCACCTTCTGTCGCATTGATCATGGTTATGTTTTGTTTCAAAGATAATTCCTTTTGGAACCAGTCTCTGTATAACCAGAATTCATTTGAAGACCTTACTTTTCCACCATAATACCCATCCACTTCCACATAGTCTTCGTTCGAAACATCAATGTTCCATGCACCCCTAACCGTTCCCGATGCATGTGTTTTATTATCTGTATATGCCAGGTCCTGTCCAACCATAATAATCGTTGTAAACCCTAACATCTCTGCTATGGAAAAGGCTGTATTTGCAACAGAACCTCCAGTTGATGCGATTGGGATCTGTTTATTCATCGGATTTAGTAGCTTATTAATATGTGGATTCAAATCATTAATGAAGAATTTAATGCCAGTATGTTTCTTAAGTACCACTGCGTTACTGTTGAAATTACAGACTACAGGGATTTCGGTTACCCTCGAATCCTCAAAATGGTTTGCAAGTTTTTTTCCATCAATTGTAACAAACAAATCCGGAATGATATCATGTTGAAACAACGCCTTAAGTGCACTATCCACTGCTATAATAAGTGCTTTTCCCTTTGCTTTTTTCAGCTCCTGAATATTTTTATCTAATGATGGTCCTGCCGCCACAATAATCGCCGGTATCTCTTTCGGTAACTTTAGGTATAAGTCTTGTAATGAGTGACTTGCAAGAAAATACGGTAGATTCTGCATTGTGTTCTGATAAAAAGACTCTCCAAAACGTTCCCATACTATATTCGTTGCATTAATGGAATTTACCAGCAACTGACAATCTTCAAAAAAAGTTACAAACTTGTTTTTGTATAGGTTTTTATAATTTAAATAATCATGAAAAATCAGTCCTTTGATATCACTAAAAACAATATGTTTATACAGAAAATCTTTTATAATTAAGTTCTCCAGACCTTCCACATAAATATGAACCTTAAGATTCTCAAGCAGATCCGAGATATCTATTGTATTAATAATATAGTAAAATAGCTCAATAGACGGTTCAAATATAATAACCCCTTCTGTTTTTGGAATTTCTTCAAGAAACTTTCTAACATACATTCCATTCCCTAATCCAAACACCAACAGCTTGGAATTATAATAATAACCCCTTAGCTGACTAAACCACATATCGGTTAGCGTTTTATCATCATAAAGTGATCCAAGTTGAAACACCTTTTCTTCTTTTATGGCATATAGGATTTTACGTCCCTCTATCTCTTCTGAACCAAATTCTATCTGCTCAGCCTCTTGTTTTTCCTTTTTTTCATTTTGAAGAGCAATCAACTCTTTCAAAGCCTTTTTATTCTCACTTATATGATCAAAATTTTTCTGAAAAACAGTATTTCCCATTTTTACAACCATACCTCTCTCATAATTCAAGCATTCTTTCATAAATAGGAATCTCTATA
>CANRNK010000207.1 GCA_947631985.1 uncultured Lachnospiraceae bacterium
TATTTTGTCTCGCCATGCTTACTTTCTTCTTTCCCATAATTAAATCTCCTCCTTTGAATTGTTTTTTTACGTGCCTTAAGTCCTTTACACTTTGACCTAAAGATAAGTGCCGGGAATTTTTGCAAGATACGGATTTCGCATTGCGAAATCCTATCGGGTACTGACGCACCCTTATCTTGTTAGGGATTCCATCCCTAAGACCCTGATATATTTACAGCCAACGCCTGTAAAAAGGTGCAAAAAAAAACAGAGCAGCATGAAATTTGCCGTCTGTCTCTTTTGCACCCAATATGTTAAATATGGTTACAAATCTATATCAATTTGTAACCACACCCGTTCTATTAATATCCCTATAAAAATTTGCTACCAAAATGACCATCAATTGTAGCCATTCTTCTATTTCTGGTAACACTTCTGTAACCGAACCTATTCCATCATCCCAAAATCAAGGAACTCATTTTCCTCTACCTCAAAAACGGATTCCTTACTAAAATCACTAGATTCACTTCCTGCTTCTACTCCCGATGGATTTATTGCACCAGTATCAATTGCAGTAGGAAGTATTCCTGTGGAATTTACTCCAGTTGGCTGGCCCACCATAACACCATTCTGCAACGGAATCTGTTGCATGCACATCACATAATTCCCAATCAGAGCAGGAAGATTACCTAGCACCTTTTCTTCCACAGACCTTACGATTCTGTCCGAAAAAGCCTCTTCCTTTTCCCTTGTCTCAAAGTAGGGATCTTGTTCCTGCCTTATGCATTTCTCGTAATAATCTAGTATAGCAAGCACAACAAATTTGCTCTGAGACTTGAATTGCTTCTTATCAAGGGCATGTAGGATTTCCCATGCCCTTTTATCTTCCTCTTCTTCCTCATAGAATCGGATATTCGTATTCTTAATCATTGAAAACTCCTTTCTCGCAAGATTTTAACCATATCAATCTATCAGAAACATTTCTGATTAACGATTCTGATTTTGTCTACGAAGTCCCATGTAACAGTAATACTCATACCCTTTTGCCGTGGCACAAATATCTGTGATAAAGAAGGTTTTATCTAGATTATAATGACCAACAGTTTCCACCAGCTTATGACCGCCACCCATAATATGCAGATTCATGAGCTTATCGTTATATTCATAATCTTTCAGTTTCGCAAATATTTCAGCCACATACTCTGCTGCTGCGTTTATGATCAAAGAATTATAAGGTTCATCTACTTTTGTTACTCCCGTTCTTAGAAAACGCTCAATCACATCATCCATAAGATTGGTGCCCGTTTCATCCAGAACTTTGTTCCGAATTCGAATTGCACACTGATTGACTCCAAACTTCTCCGTCCATGATTTATTCTCCATCGCCCTTCTGTCATTGAGATACATGATATTCATGGTTCCATTTCCAATATCCACAAGCATATTAATTCCGGTAAACTCCTTTAATGTCTCTGCCACCGCAGAATAACATTGTGGCATTACAGTACAATCTACAATCTCAACCAAATATTTCTTTTCACGATATTCAAAATCCACGTAGCGATTGCGAAGCAGGTAAGACTTGAAAGATTCTCTTTGTGCCTTTACCCATTTCAGTGGAAGTCCTACTGCCAGATGAATCTTTGCTTCATGCAATCCTCGAAGTTCCAGTTCCTTTGCAATCGCAGCAAGCGATAGGATATAATAATCATCATCTGCAATCTTGTCTGCCAGAAAGCTTTTATGACCTTCTGCAATCACATAATATTTGTCTTCATATTTCACATAATCCTTACTAAAAATCGGTGCTGTTTCACTTGCTTCAGCGGATGCCTTGAAGCAAAAGTGCGCCGTCTTAATGTTGCCGTACCCATGGTCACAGCCAATAATTAAAGTTCCATTCATATTATAATCTCTCATTCGTTCTTCTCCTTTACCCTGATGTGCTGTTGTAATTTCTGTTTGCTTTGTTCTTCCCATAAAATAATTCTGATTTCCCACTATTCTTGCGTTCTCATTCATAAATAAAATCCCTCTCATTAGTGAAACTGATTAACAATATCTTGAAATATAACTTCTTCCGCTATTCGTTTGGCTTCTTCCCGAAGTCTCCACATTTCCATGGTGGAACTGGAATCTTTAGGGGAATGACTCTTTAAATACTTCTCAGTAATTGAATCCAGCAATTGATAAGCTTCCCCATCAACCTCTGCTGTTTTTGCCATTAATTTCCCAAATCGAAGTAAATGACGATATCGCTCTGGATGATTCTCTTTCATAAAATTCATCCAAAGATGTCCATACTTTCCAACATGAACCTGTTCTTGTATTTCTGCCTCTGCAATTACTGGATAAAATAATCCTTCTCTTTCTTCATAACGAACTCCCATGGAATCAAATAATGATTTCTTTTCATTCATAATAATTACCTACCCTTCTTCTCCACTGTCTTTGTCTTAACTTGATTTAAACTCCATTCTTTTACAAGCGTTTCTATTAGTTCCACTTTCTGTTTTGGCGTAAAATCAGATGGAAAATACTTTTCTAATGAATCAGCATAAATCTTTAGCTTTTCCCTCTGATTTGGTTTTTCTTCCCCAAGAATTTCATACAGCATATCCATATCTAATTTTCCTGACTGGCTCATACGTTTCATCCGATTAGCCTGAGATAAGGAGGGAATGACCTGCTCCAATTCCATAGCTGCATGAAGCTCATACTGTTCTTCTTCTGACAGATAAGAAAGTTCTACTGCGGAACGAAAAGCAAGCTTTTCTTCATCCACCATATCCAGAATCTTAGGTATCAGATTTGTAAGACGAATATATCTTGCAACCTGATTTCTGCTTTCTCCAATCTGCCTCGCTAGCATTTCATCTGTACGAACTCTTGGTTGTTCTTGTTCCAATGGCTGACTGCCTAATTGCCATTTTCCCGAATCATCATAGGAACAAACCAATTGATTCAGTTCCAAAGTAGGATTATCTAACTTTGTCCCCAGTGGAGACAAAGTTCCATCTTGAAACAAATCATTTCGCTTCCCCTGCTGTTTCATTGCCTCCAACTTCATCTTATAAGCAAATGACTTTTCACTTGGTCTAATATGCTCCCTTTGCAGATTGCTATCAATCATGGCTATTGTTGCTTCTGCATCATCCATCTGCATAACTATGACAGGAACTGTATCAACACCAGCCCATTCACAGGCAGCTTTTCTTCT
>CANRNK010000208.1 GCA_947631985.1 uncultured Lachnospiraceae bacterium
ATAGAGATCTTCCAAGAGAGGCATATTCTCAGGACCTGGATTCTCAAAATACTTCTGATAGATCTGGTGAATACAGCGATCAATAACTGTTTTTTCTACTGGCTGTAAGCCTTCCTTTCCACCTACAATCAGCTCACATAAAGACAATATAAAATCTGCCTTAAGTGCAATCGGATTATCATCATCCGAATAATTCATGTTAATATCCATAGGATTGATATACTGTGGACTAGTAGGACTAATCTTAATAACCTGGCCATCCAGTCTTTCTACCAAAGGACTATATTCAGCTTCAGGATCCGAGATAATGACATCATCATCTGTTACTAGGAATGCATTGGCGATCTCTCTTTTTGCAGAGAAGGATTTACCAGAACCCGGTGTACCAAGAATCAGACCGTTTGGATTCTTCAGTTTCTTTCGATCCACCATGATCAGGTTATTGGAAAGAGCATTTAACCCATAATAAAGAGCTTCCTTCTCTCTCTGAAATAATTCCTGCGTAGTAAAGGGAACAAAAATCGCTGTGCTGCTGGTAGTCATTCCACGTTTGATCTCGATCAGATTATTCGCAAGTGGAAGGGAACTCATAAGTCCCTGCTCTTGCTGAAAATCAAGTCTGACCAGATTGCAGTTATGCTTTTGTGCAATGGAAGATGCCTGGAACACATTGTTTTCCAGTTCCTGTTCTGTCTTTCCTGTATTCATGATGATAAAAGTAAGTAAGAACATTCTTTCATTCTGGCTCTGTAATTCCTTTAGTAATGCTTTTGCATCTTTACCATAGGTCGCAAGATCTGATGGAATGATATCCATATCATATCCGGCTCTTACTGCCTTTTTCTGTTCCTCAATCTTTGATCGGTCAAGCTCTGTAATGGTGTGTTTGATTGTCTTAATTGCTTCATTCTGATCAACTGACTGAATATGCATGGTTACGATCTGACTGGATTCCATCCCTAAGAAATCTGCCAACATTCGATCACTGATATCAGATGCTGTAATGGATAAGAAGCTCATTGCACCATACAAGCTCCCCATTTGAAAAATTCTGCCATTTTTAAATGCAAAACTGCTTGGAGCAATAAAATCTTTTACGGATAATCCAGAATTTACAAGCCACTTCCAGTCGAACATGAATTTATTAGCATCTCCCATATGAAACTGGGAATGCATCAGTTCAAGTCTCTGCGTACCATTTAGGGTAGCTGCTCTTACTCCTAATCTTTTAAAGTTATTTAGCAAATCCATCTCGATATGGGTAAGTCTCGGTTTTGCTGCTTTCATGGAATCTGCATGAATTCCAAAGGTCAGATATTTTGTCTTTGTAAGACCGTTATTTCCGGCTTCCATCTGACGAAGAAGCATGGTACTGTATTCATCCCTGACATCATTAAATCCGTCTTTCTTATGACTGATTGCAATACTTTTTCCAAAGCTGTCTGCATCTGTTGCCATATTCATAAAAGACAATTCAAAGTGTACGGAACTATCAAAGAAGTTCAGAAAAGCACACCATTCCTCAAATATTTCCGTTTTATCTTCCTGCTGTGCAAGCTGATAATTAATATCCTGGAACTGCACCGTTTTTGTATAATAATCAGTGCCGATTCTACAAATGCCATCTGGAAACATTCTATCAAAAGGAATTGACTGCTGTGCTGTCTTAGGTACTCCATCATCCCTTTTTGCTTCCCTAATTATCTCTCTGATTTTTGCCTGTTCCTGTTTGCTCAGATGTTCCGGCATTATGATTTCTCTTTCTTCTTTGTGAAACATCTTCATCATTTTTTCTAACAATTGCTTCTACCTCCTGTTCTGCTTTCGCCTGTCGCATTAATGCTTCATAATAATTATTTGTCGAATAAGGTCGAATCCTCGGTCTAATGAAGTTCGCCTTAACAAAGTGATCCAGGATAACCTCCAAGGGTTCCCCATTCTTCTCATACATTCCCATGAAAAAGAATGGCATCATGATGACCATCATTCCCATTGCTGCCATACTGGTGCTTCCTACTTTTTTGAGCAAGAAAAAAGACGGAACTCCTAAGAGTGCCGCCACACCGAAACAGATCAATTGTCGTTTGGTAAGATTGAACATCACTTTTGATTTTACCTTGGTCAGATCCCTGGGTACTGATATATAGGATGCTGCCATAATTTTCTCCTTCCTTTAATGTGCGTGTAGAATTGATTTTGCAAGTGCACCTGTTTTAAACAGAGTAAATGCTAATAATACTGTATATCCAACGATTCCCCATAAAGATGCAACAATGTCACTTGAAAAAGTGATGGACTGAATCAGAACTGCGTAAATACCCATGCAGATCATAATTAGAAATCCCTGAAATCCCAATGCAAACAGAGATCTCATATAATTCTGTCCCATCATGCTCTGTTCCTTGTTTCCGAATGTTGCAAAAGGAATCGGTGCCATACTAACCATCAGATAGATTTCTATCATTCTTCCATACACAATTACAAATATGATAATTCCGAGTATCTGTGTTAATGTTCTCACGATAAAGGTCTGCAAAAACACAGCAAACAATGGCATAACATCCATCGCTTCCAATGTTGTCTGCATTGTTGCCAGTGTGGATGCATCGATTGCTGTACTGCCTGCAATAATGCCTCCGCTTTGCGTAATAACATGTTGGGCAACATCAAATACCGCCATCGTAATTGTAAATGTATTCTGTTTTAAAGATCCATTTAAAAAAGATCCATGTTTCAAAATTAGCCAAGTTATTATGGCTGATGACTAGCTGAATCAGCTCATAGCAGGCAATAAATGTCAGAATGATACCAGCAATCGGCATGATTACTGTTTCTGAAATATTCTGTATCATGGAGAAAATCCCCGGCGAAAAACTTGCCGGAGAAGTTCCTACCTGTGTAGCTACGTCCCCTACTTTTGAATTCAATTCATCAAACATAGAAGTGAGACTGTCCATAATTCCTGATACAAGCATTTCTTTCATCCAGTCTGTAAACTGTTGAAATATGCTTTCCATTAAATCCTCCTATCTTCTTTACAACCTCTGATTTCCAGAGGTCCTGCCGCTTTCTTAAAATAAACCAGATAATAATGGAACAAGTGTTGTACCGATCAGTGCTACGCCGCCGCCTGCCATAAGCTGTTTCATTCCCTGGGACTTAGCACCTGGG
>CANRNK010000209.1 GCA_947631985.1 uncultured Lachnospiraceae bacterium
AATAATCTAAACTCTCTTATAGAGATATAAAAGCAAATAATGTAATCTGTTTTTGCTAGATTAAAATGACTAAAATATGACGGAGTTGATTGTCCGTAAATAGACGAATATAATTGCCTTAAGAGTATTTAAGGAGAACGGAAAGAGACCCTTCCACCTCATGTTTGCGCAGAGTCGTTGGAAGGGTCCCTTACTAAATTAATTAGCATGGTAATTGTATCAAACTTTGAATTGGAATGGAATAGCAAAAAGCGTATTTTTCGTTAGGAGTATGGAGAAAAGCATATGCCCTGTATGCACAGGAAACCTTAAGGTGATTGGATCAAAAAAGAGACACATGATTGATGCTGGAGGAGAAAGAGTTGTACTTGTCGTAAGACGAATGAAATGTCTGAACGGTAACTGCGGAAAAATTCATCATGAACTGCCGGATGTGTTAATTCCCTATAAGATGCATACCACAATTGTTTTTGAAAAGATCATAGCGCAGGATACTAGGGAAGTGGCAACAGAAAACTCAACAATCACCAGGATAAGAGCTTGGTTCTACAGCAGAGCTGACGCTCTGGTGGGGGCTCTCATAGGGCTATATGCGACACTCAACAGGGGTTCTGGGATTGAACTGTCCGATCTGCCCGGATCCATACTCGAGAGGATACATTTCTTTGTGGATAAGTCGGAAGAATGGCTGAAACGCCTTGTCCGAATTCTGGTAAATAATAATAAGTGGATACATACCCAGTTGGTGTAGGTGTCCGAAAAGATATTCCATAAAATTATGTCATAACCATAAAAAAATGGAGGTATGACATGAAGAATAAGGAAAAAGCTCAAGACATTGCAACTCAGCGGGCCATGCTCATTGCGCCCCTTCTTTCCCACGGCCTGGATCGCGGTGAAGTCAAAATGATCAAGGAAAGAATCTGTCGCGAGACAGGACTTTCCGAGAGAACCATAAGACGGTATGTATCTGAATACCGGGAAAAAGGATTTATTGGTCTTATTCCTAAATCCCGATCCACAGAATCCGGCAGGGCTATCCCTCCGGACATTCTGGATGAAGCGATCAGACTCCGCAAGGAAGTCCCAAGCCGAAGTGTTTCCGAGATCATCAGAATACTTGAATGGGATGGACTCATTGAACAGGGCTCCGTGAAAAGGAGTACCCTTCAGGAAAATCTTCAGGAAAAAGGCTTCAGCGGAAAGCATATGGCAATCTATCATAATTCCGGAAATCTGGCCACGAGAAGGTTCCAGAAGCGCTCCAGAAACAAACTCTGGCACTCGGACATCAAGTATGGATGCTATCTGCCCATTGGACCCAATAAGAAGCTGCAGCAGGTCTATCTGGTTGCATTTCTTGATGATGCCACCAGAATGATTCTCCATGCACAGTTCTACCCGAACCTGACATCCGCAATCGTTGAGGACTGCTACAGAAAAGCGATCCTGAAGTTCGGAATCCCTGAGTCCGTATATTACGACAACGGTAAACAGTACAAGACAAAATGGATGAGTCGTACTTGTGCGAAGCTAGGCGTGCGCCTGCTGTTCGCAAAGCCCTACTCTCCTGAAGGTACAGGGAAGATTGAAAGGTTTAATCAGCATATCGACCGATTCCTGGATGAATACAAAGTCGATAAATCACCGAAAACACTGGAACAGATGAATGAACGATTCTGGATATGGCTGGAAGAATGCTATCAGAACAAGCCGCATTCCGCTTTAGACAATAAGACTCCCGTGGAAGCCTATAACCTCGATCCCAAACCTTTGAAATATCTGCCGGTGGAGACTGTATCCAATGCATTTCTCCACGCCGAGAGCAGACGAGTGGACAAGAGTGGGTGCATCAGTTTCGGCAGCGTCAAATACGAAGTGGGCCTTGCATATGTGGGCAGAATGGTGGATGTCATCTTTGATCCGAACAATACCGAAACACTGACTGTGGAGTATCTGGATGATGCTCCGGTTACGGCAGCTAAGCTTGTGATTGGTGAAAGGGTCAGCGAAAAACCGGTTCTTCCGGAATATCTGACAGCCTTGAAGCCCACAAATTCCAGGCTTCTTGATGCCGCTGAAAGGGAGAACGACAAGCGTAGGGAGAAAAGCAGCGCCACAGCCATATCCTTCCGAAACATGAGGAATGGAGGTGGAAATAATGTATGAAGAATTCTACGGGTTCTCGCGAACCCCGTTTTCCAGAAACATTCCACCACAGGCTCTCTATCAGTCCAATGAGCTTTCCGAGACCCTGGGACGCCTCTTCTATGTTGCCGAACGGCAACTGTTCTGTGTACTGACCGGAGAATGCGGTACAGGAAAAACCACCGCTGTAAGGCGGTTCAAGGAGGAACTCGACCCCAGCAAGTACACGATGATGTACATTGCAGACTCCAAACTGACGCCTAGAAACTTCTACAAAGGGATACTGGATCAGCTTGGTGCAGAATCAAAGTTTTATCGGGGAGATGCCAAAAGGCAGCTGCACAAGGAAATAGAACTGATGAAAGGTCTGCACAAAAAACACCCTGTAGTCGTTGTGGATGAGGCACATCTTCTGGACAGAGAAATGCTGGAAGAGGTCCGCTTCCTGCTGAACTTCAAGATGGATGCAGTAAGCCCTATGGCGCTGATTCTTGTGGGACAGACGGAACTCTGGGATAAGCTGCAGATGCAGTCTTATACGGCTATACGTCAGAGAATCGATATTCAGTGCAAAATCCAGCCTATGGATCATTCCCAAGTACGTGAGTACTTGAAGAGTCATCTAAATTACGCAGGAGTGGATCGAGATATCTTCACGGACGAAGCCATAGAACTGATCTACAGATTCTCAGGCGGCTCATCAAGACTGGTAAACAAGGCTTGTACAAGTGCACTGATTTACGGATATCAGAACGGCAAAAGAATTATTGATGACCATATGGTCAAGCTGGTGATCAGTGGAGAGTTAAGCTAACAAAAATGGCATGCCTATAAAAGCATGCCATTTTCTCCAGCAGTTCTTGGACACCAGATGCCGTCAGTTTCTGGACAGTATAGAAAAGCTTTAACAATTCAGAATAGAATCAGAGGTTTTTCTTGTTTCTGTTACCTTTATTTCTCCTGTTCTTTGTATATTTCAAAGAAATATCCCAGCTCATTCAGAAAATCACGATCACTT
>CANRNK010000210.1 GCA_947631985.1 uncultured Lachnospiraceae bacterium
GAAGTTATTGTTTGTTCATCCGGGAACGGGAGAGAAAATTGAAATAGAGCTGCCAGATATTTGTCAGAGATTACTAGACGGCAAGATAGATGCGTAGCCAAGGCTACAAAAAAAGAGAAAGAATCTGGTATAATTTTTATGAGGTGGAGGGTTCAATGAAGAAGACAGGAGAAATTATTGCTGCAATGATTCATTATTACGAAGGCGATCCCAAGCGTATCAATCACTTTTTAAAGGTATATGGGTTTGCAAAAGCAATTGGAGAAAGAGAATCATTACCAGAAGAGGAACAGTTGATTCTTGAAATAGCAGCGCTTACACATGACATTGGAATTAGAAACAGTGAAAGACAATATCATAGTAGTGCTGGAAATTATCAACAGATTGTTGGACCACCGGAAGCAAGAAAGCTATTAAAAGAGAAATCCGTTCCAGAGAATATCATTGAGCGAGTCTGTTGGCTGATTGCACATCACCATACCTATTCAGAGATAAAAGGAATGGATTATCAGATTTTAGTGGAAGCAGATTTTTTAGTAAATGCTTTTGAAGATATGTTAGGAGAAAAAGAAATCAGGCATTTTGAAGAAAAGATAATGAAGACTGTCGCAGGGAAAGAGTTTTTGGATAAAATTTATTTTGGGAGAAGTGTCGATGAAAAAAACAATTGATTTTAAGGATAGCGTTTATGAAATTTATCAGAAAACACCTGAAATAATCGATATTTTGTTTGAGTTGGGATTTCAGGATATTGTGAAACCAGGGATGTTGCACACAGCAGGAAGATTTATGACGATACCCAAGGGTGCTTTGATGAAAAAGATCAGCCTTGATCTGATTAAGGAGAAGCTGTTTGAACAGGGATTTGAAATAATTGAATAAAACATCTTGTGGAATGCGAAAGGAATAGAACGTTGTATTCCATACAATGGACAAGGAAAAGAAATTGAGAAGGAGGATGTGTATGAGCGAGTATATTAACAACCGGGAAGTTAGACAAAATGCAATCAAAGAGATTTTAAAACAGCTTCATGAAGGAAAAAGTGTTGAGGAAGTAAAAAGTCAGTTTGAAGACGCATTTCAGGGAGTATCAGCATCAGAAATATCTGCAGCGGAGGCAGCCTTAATTGCGGACGGTCTACCTGTCGATGAAGTGCAAAAACTATGTGATGTACATGCCGCGGTTTTTAAAGGATCCATTGAAGAAATCCATCAGCCCAGTGACCCCAAATTAATACCAGGACATCCTTTGAATATTCTTTATCTTGAGAATCGCAAAATTGAGGAAATCATACAGGAAGACATAAGACCTTACCTTGAAAAGAGCAATCCAACAGATGGAAAAGAGAGTCTCTTGGCAGGAATTGAAAAGCTATCTGCAATTTCCTTGCATTACAAGAAAAAAGAGAATTTATTATTTCCTTATATGGAGAAATATGGAATCACAGCTCCACCAAAGGTAATGTGGGGAGTAGACGATGAAATCAGAGAGCAGATTAAGACTGTCAAAAGTGCAATTATAGATGCGGGCTTATCCAGTCAGGAACTGATTGAGGAAACGGAAGCGATGTTAACAAAGGTTACTGAAATGATTTTCAAGGAAGAGAACATCATGACACCGATGCTTCTTGAACATCTTACTCTTTGCGACTGGAAGATCATAGATGAGGGAATGCCAGAGATAGGTTATATGATTAACAAGGTACCGATGTGGAATTCTGAACAGATAGTGGAAGCAGAAAATGAGACAACAGCAAATGTGACAGCAGAAAAAAATGGAAGTGAGAAGTTAAGTGAAGATGGTGTGATTCGACTTCCGTCCGGAGAATTTAAAGTAGAAGAACTGACTCATATGCTGAATGCGTTGCCAATGGATATTACATTTGTTGATAAAAATGATCAAGTAAAGTATTTTTCAGAAGGGCTGGAGCGTGCTTTTCCAAGAACGAGATCCATTATTGGAAGAAATGTTTCAAATTGCCATCCACCTTCAAGTGTTCATGTTGTAGAACAGATTGTAGAAGACTTTAAGCAGGGACGTAAGGACCATGAAGACTTCTGGATTAAGATGGGAAATAAGTATATTCTGATTCGTTATTATGCCGTTAGAAATGAAACAGGGGAATATTTGGGTGTTTTAGAAGTGACACAGGATATTCATCCAATTCAAGAGATTACTGGAGAAAAAAGATTACTTTCAGAATAAAAAAGATTGCTTTCAAAATAAGAAAGAGGAGGGATTTCCCGCCTCTTTCGTTACGGTGTGCGATTTCCTTTTTGAAAACTGGACAAAACTCCAGTTGCTTCTATTGCTTTGATCAAACTATAAAGCATGATACTTTCAATGGGAAGCATAATGGCAGCTTTCACGACTCTTGCGGGAAGCAAAACAAAGAAAGCATTGCCATAGAGCAGGGAAAGCCAATAGGTATTCAGTAATAAATGGATTGTAAGTGTCTGAATCAGATTAACAATTAAAATTCGTTTCAGACTAAGTGGTCTTTTATACAGCAACATGCCGTATAGGAGGCCATTTAAAATAGCGCTGACGGTGAAACCATAGAAAAATGGTCCGGTTGGTCTGACGATGTAAGTCAGAATATCCATTGCTGCACCAAAAAAAGCGCCTGTTACTGGTCCAAATAAATAATATACAAATTCATTTGGTAAAAATGTAAAAGTGACTTTGATTGTTTGCGTTGGCATCAGGGTAAAATAACCAAGGACAATCGAAATGGCTCCAAACATTGCCAAGAGGGTAATACACTTGAGATTTTTCATCTCTTTTGAAGACGCGAGAAATAATTCTTTTAATCTTTTCATTAAAAAATACCTCCTTTGCAGTCCTATACTACAATAAGAGGTATCTCAAATTTAAGTTCAAGATCCTAACTGTAGCAGCGGGATGCGAATCATGTATCGCAAGTTTCCTTTTCGTCCGATTGACAACTCCCTGTTCAACCAGCACTTAACGCACATGTTTCTACTCTGCTCTATTTTTTTATTTAGTATATCATAGAAAACCTAAAATGCAAGATTAATATTTTTGTGAATTAATAAATTGCTTCACAACCATGTTGATTCGTTCGGATTCTGATTACATCTTTCAAATCGTATACGAAAATCTTGCCATCACCATGATTACCGGTAC
>CANRNK010000211.1 GCA_947631985.1 uncultured Lachnospiraceae bacterium
ATAATTTGGACTGCTTCTTGTATTTCTTCTGCCATATTCGTTACTGGAATTTTCAAAACAACTCCAGCTTACCTCCTCCTTATAAAATCTTCACTTTCTGTTTTATCTGCTCTGTATCCGACTTCCTGATTTCCTCTGCCGACACATGAATACCATATGCGCCCAATACATCAGCCAATCGATTCACCGCTTTTTCTTCTTCCAGACGATACATCTCTATTGCCACTAAGAGATTCTCAATTTGATCAACCCATTTTGGCTTTATATCCAAAGCAGCTTCATATTTCAGAATCAAGGCATTGCTGTCTTTCCCCTCTGCTGCAAATTCCTCAATCATCTTCAAAGTCAATTCAACATCACCTGTCTTGAATGCAAATTGGACAATCAGTTGTATCTCTTCATCTGTTAAACCACCATGGCTGTTATGAATTGCTTCGATTGTTTCTTCTATCGTTATCATGCTTCCTACTCCTTCTCATACATTGCATTTTCAAGAACTGCAATCTCAATAATTTCTTTCATCTTCTCTGCAGAGACATTGTTATTGATCAATTCCACCAGCTGACTCTCTGTTAACCCACGCTCAATTGCACTCCTTAATTGCACTAGCTGATCAGGCACTAAATCACCACTTGCCACTAACTTTACAATATCCTGTCTGGATTTTTTCTTTATTCCCAATTTTGAAAATAAATTTGTTATACCACTAGTCTTTTTCTCCGTGCGTTCAATTGGCAGTGTCTGAACCACTCTTCCATACGAATCCACCATCGATACCGTGTAGTAAATCGGAACCCCATATCCAGAAATGTTTTGCGGAATGATTGTTGACTGTTTCAACTCTATGCTAGGCTCTGGCACCAGAACCCTTTCTGGCTGTACTGTACTTGCCGTTTTTGATACTGCCTTACTATCAGAATCTCTTTGATCCATAATCCGGATCTGCTCTTCTAATGCCTCTGTCTTATCCTGCATCTTTTTCATCTCCTTTTCTTTTTGCTCAAGTTCAGTGCGATATCTTGCGATTGCAGAATTTGCCTGCATAATCTGATTCTGCTGTTCATTCATTACCGTTGCTTGATGAGCATTCTGTTTTACCAGATCATCTCTGACATCTTCATCTTTTTTTGTTGATTCAAAAATCTTAAGATGTTCTGCCAATGCATCATATCTTTTCTCCTGAAATTCAATATGAGTAATCATGGCTGATATTTGGTCAACTAGTTTCTTAACATAATCAGGTGCATCCTCTGCCACCATCCTTGTTTCTTTCATTTGCTCAAGTACCATTTCATATGCTTTCTTCATTGCAGCTGGAAACTCATTTTGTCCAACTACTGCCTTGATACTATCGAGTGGGACACCTTTCTCATAAAATTCCAAGGCAATGCTCATCTGATTTCTTGATAGATGTTCAGAAGTAATAACTTTAATTGCTTCCTCGGAATACCCATTACGGAGACACTTAGAATAGATTTTCATCTGTCCAATACTCCATTTTTTCTTATAGTATTGTTTCACCTGTTCTTCACTTAATCCATACTCCAAGTCTTCCTGCACCAGTGCTAAGACTTCATTAGGATAGCGCTCAAGGTTTTTCAGTCCCTGTATAAACTCGGTAATATGAATATTTATTGCTGTCTTTTCTGATTGTTCCATACGTTCCTCCTATTTCTTTCCATAAAAATAACAGCCTAACGGACTGGCTGTTTCACTATTTCTTTTATTTTTTCTTTTTCGATTATATCTTCTAATACCTTTGTATCCTCATCCTTTACTGTATCCTTCCAAATTGACTTTCCAATATTCAGTTCCTTAACAACAGCCTTTTCTTTCTGACTTATTTCCGAACATAACTTTCTATAATAATTCTTCAATTCCACTGTTTCCTCATAAGTATATCCCAGACTTTTAAGTTGTTGTTCTAGACCTATCCACTGTTTATGCTCCTCTTCAAAGAAGTTATCCCCGTTCTGGTATGTGTTTTCACACTCCTTTAAAGCTGTCATATCTTCGGCAATTTGAAACAACGTTTCAAACTTTTTTTGACTACGATAAATCTTACTTTTTTCACTGGAAACTTCTTTTCTTTTATCCGTCAGATTCATAATTGTTGCTGCAAGTTCTACACTGGATTTCACATCATGCCTTGCCAAAAACAAGTATTGTTGTTGTAATTTGTGCATTTTACGAATATCATCTTTGTATTGATATACCTGACTATACGGTTTCTTCTTTAGCATACCAATCCGATACAACTTAGCATAATATCTTTTTTGCATTCCTGACATCTTCCCTCTTCGGTATCGCTTCACACGGCATCTTACAATCTGCGGTTTCACTTCTATCTGCTGATTCTTTAAATAAGATGACATATCTTCTTCCAAAATTCTTTGTCTAATACGTTCTTCTGAATATTCATCACCTATCGACTTGCACCTTTTAAATCGACTCATTCCAGGTGGACGAACCGCAAGATATTTTCCCTGTTTTATCTCATACCCTTTATCTTTAAGCATAACCAAGAAATCATCAAACGTGTTATTCTGCAAAATACAGGCATCTAAATCACGTTTTATCATATCTGACCATACAAATGGTCCGTCACGATTGACGCTCCAATTCTGATAGCCACGATCTGGATCACTTTTTTCATCACCTATCTCAAGAATAGATAGTCCATACTCTTCACATAGCCTATTGGTAATAGGTTGTATTTCTTTTTCCCAATCTCCTTTTTTATAATGATACTTCCTACCGTCAATGCAACTTACGCTGTTAAATACAATATGCGAATGAATATGATCCGTATTATCATGAACAGAAAATACAACCTCATACTTATTTCTAAGGTACTGTTCTATAAACTTTTCTGTAATCTCAAAGGCTGTATCTGGTGTGATTTCTCCTTCCTTAAACGAAAGTACGATATGATAGCCCTGTCTTTGATCTACCTTTCCAAATTTACGTTTAGTTTCCTTCATCTGCCCAAATGCCATATCTGGCTGACAGTTAACTCCACCAATCAATCTACCATCCTGCGTTTTGTCAGGATTCAAAATATAATTGATGCTTCGTCTTAAATGCCTTCCATGAAATCCACTACCAGAATCCTTCATATGCATTATCTTACTGATTGCCAATCATAA
>CANRNK010000212.1 GCA_947631985.1 uncultured Lachnospiraceae bacterium
CTCATTGCCTCATTTACTTCCTCTTCTGTAAGACACTGCAATCCATGATCAGATTTCATAATCAAACAATCTCCAAAGATAAATTTCTGACAACCTGACTGAATAACGGAATCTCCATCAAAAATAATAATATAATCACTGTTTCCAATCATTTCAGACTGGCTTCTTTCGCCATAGGTATCAAGTGTTGCAAGAGCAATCGCTTCTCCTAATCCCCATACTCTGTGTTGCTTATCAATGTAAACTGCTACATTTTCATCCTGATACCCAGGTTCTGCTACTGCTCTAATATTTTCTGTTCCAGCTTCTACCTGGATTGTAATTTTAATTTCTTCCACTTTTTGTTCCTCCATTTATATTTTTCCTGTTGCCATATCGTTATTTACCAAGGACTGGTAATAACTGGCTATTGTGATTGGTGCATTATAAAGTGCTGCCAATAGATACTGCCGGATACTTCTAACCTTTGTTGTGTTCTCTTTCATACAGGCCATAACATACTGAATATGACTGGATTCAAGTTTCATAAATCGACTTTTTACGACGTTAGCGGATTTTTCTTCCCCTGCAATACGAATCGTCTTTTTATGAGAGCAGACAGTATCCAAAATCAATTCCATTATTCCATCAATAATCTCTCCATCATATGGATTATCATTTTTCAGATATTCCACACATAATCTTTCATCGAAATATAATCTGTAACTTTCTCTCTCTTCGAGTTCTTCATCCTCTGAATAGATATGATTCGTATTACTATAATCAGTATTATTAAACTCAGTATAATTACATCGTTGTTTTGACGGTTCTAGAATCGTTGTTTTGACCGTACTAGAATCGTTATTTTGACTGGTCTTGAGTCGTTGTTTTGACGGTACTATGAAATTCTTTACATAAATGACAGAAGGTTTTCCCTGTCCCTGCTTGATTCTTTCAATCAGACCATACCTTTCCAGTTCTACAAGGAGCCGGGTAGCTTTTTTATCTCCACATCCTAGTGCATCCTGCACACTGCCGACGGTGAAAATAATATAGACTCTGCCCTGTTCATCCAACCATCCATTCTTTTTAGATAATGAATTTCTATCCAATAACAGGCCATACAGCACTTTTGCATCTGTAGAAATCCCACAGAACCGTTCCTCTATAAAAAGACTCTTAGGAATTCTGTAAAAAGAGAACTGGTCTGACTGCTCTTCATAAAAGTAATCAAATGGCATCTTATCCCCTCTTTTGTTCCGAATGCTCCTTCATGATCTTTGCATAACATGGAAAGCAAAATGCTCTTCCGTAACCATAAGGACACTCTGTTTTGCAATTCTGCGGATGTGCAATCTGGGATCCAACAGCTGCAGCACCATTTGCCGCAACCTGTCCACTTCTCACCTGTTTTACGTTATATTCTCTAGACATCATATTTCCTCCAATAAAAATCAGCTGATAGACAATCGCTATCAGCTGACATACTCTTATTAGATGGCTTCGCCACCTTTATTCTTTTCAGTTACTTTTTCCGCTGCATCTTTCTTAGGCTGTTTTGCAACTTCTTCCTTCTTTGATTTCAGATCATCTAATAAGGAATCTTTTGTTTCTTCCTTCTCAGCTGTTTCCTCTAATCCCTGCTGACGTGCTTCAAATTTCTCTGCAAGTTCAAAGACATGATCCTGGGAATCATAGTGATACACATTATCTGTAAGCTTCTCCTCTGGACTGACCTGCGTTGCATTTACCTCCTGTACCATATCTCGAAGTGAATCTGCATTGGTCTGACCGTCATCTTTTACTAACAAAATCTCATGAATCGATGAAGGCAAAATGAAGAAATCTCCACCAAGCTTTTCAGCAGCCTGATCCATAAAATCCTGATAAGCAATCACTCCGGCTCCCTGGATTTTGTCAGGTGTTGACGCAACAAACATCATTTCATCTGCAGGATCCATTTCTGGAATACCCATCATCATTGCCTGCTCTTTTCCCATCATTTCTACCATGATTTCTGTCATTCCCTGGATAACTGCTGGTTTTAATTCTGGTGCATTCTGCATTGCATCTACGTGAAGCTGTTCCGCTGTTATTCCAAACTGATCTAACAGGTTATTTGTTACAAGCACTGTAGCTCTACCATCATCTGATGTAGGACCTTCATCAAGAATCAAACGATAGACAACCGCCATATCTTCCATGTCCACATGAGGTGCAGTTGCAAGAACATCTGCATTAGTATCCGAAGCAACAACCTGCATTACAAGTTTTTCTTTCATCTGCTCATAATCGGTAAGTGCTGCAACATCAATCGTTGGTACCTGACCAAAAGCTTTCTCAACTACGTCTGCCGCTTTTGTAATAATATCGCTGTATTCCATACCATTATTATCTGATTGATAAAAGTTTGCCAGATTCAAATTCACTCCGATGTTACTGCCCTCCGGGGTAATTGTCATTGCATCATAACTTTCATTGACCTTCTGTACTTCCTGAGAACTGATATTTACATTACCAATTCCTCTTTCAGAAAGTTCGTCTTTTACATCCTTCATAAAATTCTCTTTAAACTGTTCGTAATCCATATTTCATTGTCCTCTCTTTTCTGTAATTGATTGTTGTTCAGATCGTCATCTGATTTCGGGTAACAAAAAAGCACCAGTCTCATTACCTTGTTTGGTAATAAGCTGATGCTTCATGTAATCCGTATTCTTTTGCAAAAGAGAAACAAATAAGATTGTGTTTCTGTGTTTTCTGTCTCATTTGTCTATGATAATAATATCACAGTCAAAAATGGAAAAAAAGGTATTCCTTGTTAGTTCTTCGTTAGCCATTCGTTAGTTTTTTGTTAGTCTGTCGTTAAAATCGAACAATTTATGCTGGTAATCAAACTTCTCGACAGATTTCAATTTGTCGCTTTGATAATAACTATCAACCTGTATAAGCATCTTCTACACTATTAGAAAAATTTTGTTTTACAAGCCAGTCCTCTTCATCTTTATTCTCTGGTATATCAATTCTTTCAATCTTAAAAATTACAGGTCTTGTTCCGTCATTGCAGCAAGTAATCATCATTCTTTCATCGTTTGTCCAACCATGCATAATTGAACCACCCTGTAATGCTGTATATACATATCTGCTTACTGCATCCCATGCTTCCCCGC
>CANRNK010000213.1 GCA_947631985.1 uncultured Lachnospiraceae bacterium
TTACGGTTTCTTTGTTTCTCATTTTCAATCTTCATACCAACTGCCATATATTTTCTTGCAATCTCTTGCTTAAATGCTGAAATATCAAGCAGTTCATTATTCACAGATATATAACTGGTGCAGTTCATCTTCGTAAGTGTTGCAATAATATCGCTCTCTAGACTCTTTGGGTATTCATGGATGTAATACACCTTTCCTACCTGACCATTCATGGTAAACTTCTCATTTTCAAAACAGATACTCGCTGGAGATATAATATTCATCCAGTCATGTCTTGCTTTCACTTCATCTTCCATTGAAAACTTATACTTGCTGTCAATTCCAGCATGTGTAAGATTGTATAACTGCTGCATTCGTTCATTGATTCCAACAGTCCTCATAACAGATCCTTGAATTCCATTGACGCCAATTCCCACAAAAGCACTTCTGATTGCACTTTCCATTGAGCTAAAGTTTCCTCTTGCATCTGCCATATTCTCTGCCTGGATTGTGAGCGTCACGTATATCGTCTGAAACAATCCCTGCTTTGCATCTTTGATTTTGTCAGAAACAACTTTATTGAAAGATCGAATAACTGAATCATATTTATCATTGTGATACCGATATAAAATTTTCTCATGAAACTGTCTTTCATCCACATATTCATTTGCTACAGCATAAGAAAACCGACACGGTATTGTCTTTAATACTTTTGAAAAATTGATAATAATGCTCTTTTGTTCTTCATCCGTTACTCCTGCAAAGTTGATATCACTTAATGCATAAAGCTTTGAGAACTTCTTTCCTGGAAGTTCAAAGATTCCACTCTCATCTATACTCTCCATAGAAAACACATCCTGAACGGAATACATTTCTTTTACTCTTGGACTATCACAGACTTTTGTCTGCTCATACTTCGATTTTGGCATCTGCATCTTCTTCACCTCCCATCATTGCCTCTGCAATTTCTAACCCTACATTTCTCATAATCTTATAATCTAGCAATCCCATACTTAAAACGCTCTCTGCTACTTTTCTTTGCATATGAAAGCTTGGTGTGATTACCATTCCATGCCCTGAGAATACAGACAGAATGGTTTCCTCTAATATCTTTCTTGCATCATCAGAATCACAAATAATTACTGCCGAGATGGATAGATTAATAAAAGATTCTTCTGTATTTACCGGCAAACGCTTGTTATACCGCTTTTCAATAGCTCTCTTGTAATCGCTGTGATCCTCCTCTGTTAATGAATTAAGATCTATACTCAAATACATTGGACACATCAGTTCCATTAATTGCTTAAGTAGCCCCTCGACCTTGTTTGTTGGAAATGCTAATACATGAAAGCTCTCTCCATAGCAATCCTTCATAGTGAAACTTTTTGTTTCTTCTTTTACTTCCTGGAATACTTCTCTTTTCCAATCCTTATTACCACGCACATAAGAAGCGTATAAAAACCGGATATCCTTTAAAAAATTAACTGCAATCTGATTCATTGCTTCATCAATATCCAGTGGATACAGAATTACCGCTTTTGATAAAACCGCTTCATCCTCTATCATCTTCTGCCTTACATCCTCATACATTTCTCCGGTTTCCATGAGACTTAAGTGGCAGGATTCCCTGCCACAATCTCCATCCATGTGCAGTGTAATACGAACTCGTCCAGTTAGATTTTGTACAACTGAAACCAACTTGTTTATTTCTCCCTCCATTTTAAAAATCTTCATCCACCGATTTTCGCTTAAATAGAAAACTCCGTTTGGATCAAAGGAAGTCAGTTCAAGTGTCAGTTCCGTTTTTTTACTTACCGGAATGAGCATCTTGTTTGCCAGTTTCATCTGTCTTATCTTTTCTTGTTCCTGTCGCTTCATTTCTTTCGCGATGGCTCTTTCGCCTGCGCTCATGGCTATTCCTCCTTACGCATGATTAAACCAATTGTTAATCAAAGTTGTGATTTTGTTCTGGAAATTTGGAAGCAATGTTCCTGTAGCGAAGAGATATACAAGACCTGCGATACCTGCTGCCACTGCGATAATGATGAACATTACAATCAGCTGATCGTTTGCTTCTTTCTTCTCACGAAGTTTGAATTTGGCGTTCAAGATTGCCATATCCATTTTACGAATCATATCTTTCATCTGGTTTTTCTCCTTTCTCAAAATTTGTAGGATTTGTCGTGCTTTAAAGGTCATTTGAAGCATTTCATTTCTTACACTATGTATTTGGGTTGAAAATTCCTTAATTGCTAAATTTATTTTAAAAAAGGCAAAAAAAATCCTTCAGAAACTTTTTTCTTGTTCCTGAAGGACTGTGATTGCTTGTCATAAGATGTCGATTTTTGTACTTATTTGCAAGGGTTTTTATTTGATTTTTATGGTACCATTCCGAACCCCTGTGGTCCCCTTGCCCGACTCCCAAGGGGACGAGCTCTAAACTCTACCCTAATCTACCTATGTCTTCTTGGTCTGATTGTCTGTTCTTGCGCTGCTTCTTTACTCTCTGGTAATTCACCAATCACCTCTACATCTGGCATCTTTCTATGGAGTTCTCTTATCATATCCATCGCCTTTTCATTTTCCATAATATCCGGATAATAGTGCAGCATTTCAAGATCCATGCGCCTACCAATCAAAACATCCATTTCTTCATAATCGTTTGGCTTTTGCTTATCCTCCACTCGAATTCCAATGGCTTTAATGCCACGCAGTCTCTCCGCAGGTATTTTCTTCCATATATGAATTGCTTCATCTACTGTCCTGATATTCTCATGTGATTCCCCTAAGCTATGAAATTCACTACATTCATTAACTGTCAATGTTACCTTTTTATTATTCTCCATATACCTTCTCCTTCCCTTATTCGTATGTGCTTCTATCTATGCTAGTATGAAACCAACTAAGTAGACTATACTGGCTTGTTAGTTTCTTTGTCGTTTTATTGCCTGCAAAATCCATTACAATAATCTCATAATAGCTTGCACTCTTTTCATCCGCTGTTATCTCATAATTCATATCAAAATAGCTATGTGTATTCGATGTGTTAAATACAACTTTTGTACTGTCTGAATAAATCACCACTCGATTTGCACCTGTTACACGATACAAAATAACACTTCGAATACCTGATGTAACATT
>CANRNK010000214.1 GCA_947631985.1 uncultured Lachnospiraceae bacterium
AATACTGGTGCAACACATTTTGTGGTTGTTTGTCCAGCTAGTGTAATAACAAACTGGTGCAGAGAGATTCGTAAAATGAGTTTATTGACTGTTACAAAGATTCATGGTGCAGGCAGGGCATCTGCCTTCAAGGCTTGGCTTAAGAGTGGCGGAGTGGCAGTTACTACCTATGAAACAACCAGTCATTTTAAAATGGATAATAACTTTAAATTTACGTTGCTTGTCGTAGATGAAGCTCACTATATAAAGAATCCAGAAGCTAGAAGAACAGTTAATGTGAAAAATATAAGTAATCATGCGGAACGTCTTCTATTTATGACTGGTACAGCTCTTGAAAATAAAGTAGATGAGATGATATCACTTATTCAAATATTACAGCCAACTATCGCTTCTCAAGTTGCTGGAATGGCATTTATGGCTTCTGCACCTCAATTCAGGGAGAAAGTAGCACCAGTATACTATCGAAGAAAACGTGAAGATGTTTTGACGGAATTGCCAGAATTAATTGAAAGCAAAGAATGGTGTACGATGCTTACGGAAGAAGAGCAAGTTTATGAACAGGCGATTCTTTCAAAACGCTATGCAGATGCAAGAAGAGTCTCTTGGAATGTAGATGATTTACAGAATTCATCTAAGGCGAAACGTTTATTAGAAATTATCGAAGAAGCAGAGGATGACGGCAGAAAGGTTATTGTATTTTCTTTTTTTCTTGATACCATTAGAAAAATTACAGAGTTACTTGGGAACAGGTGTTTAAATCCTATAAATGGATCAGTTCCTCCACAAAGGCGTCAGGAAATAATCGATGAGTTTGATAAGTCTTCAGCTGGAACAGTCTTGGCTGCACAGATTCAATCTGGTGGGACAGGTCTCAATATTCAATCAGCAAGTGTGGTTATTCTATGTGAACCACAGTTTAAACCATCCATTGAGAATCAGGCAATTTCAAGAGCTTATCGTATGGGACAAGCAAGGAATGTTCTTGTGTATCGACTTCTATGTGAAAATACAGTAGATGAGAAAATAACTTCGCTTTTAGAAAGCAAGCAAGCGATTTTTGATGCATTCGCTGATCAATCAGTTGCGGCGAAAGAAAGTTTGGAATTAGATGACAAGAAGTTTGGAGATATTATCAAAGAAGAAATTGAACGTATCAATGCAAAACATGGAAAATCAGGCATAAAAGAAGAAATGATAAGTGATGAGGAGGTGAGCTAGATGGCGTATTTTAATATTGTAGCACAAACAAGTGAAAATACAGTAGTAACTGAATATGAACCAGTCAAAGCACGCTCTGATAGCTACCAGAGTGAAGCAGCATTGGAAAAAGAGTTCATTCGCCTTCTCCGTGAGCAGGGCTATGAATATTTGCAGATTTATTCAGAAAAAGATCTGATTACTAATCTTCGATATAGACTGGAGAAACTGAACAGTTATGAGTTCTCCGATTCAGAATGGAAACAGTTTTTTTTAAGTGCAGTGGCAAATCCCAATGAGCATATTGTGGAGAAGACCAGAAAGATTCAAGAAGATTTTGTTCAGGTATTAAAACGAGATGATGGAACTTCTAAAAACATCAAGCTGATTGATAAAAGCAATATTCACAACAATTTCCTACAGGTCATCAATCAGTATGTGATTGGGAAAGAAGATGGTGCCAAATACGACAATCGCTATGACGTTACAGTGCTTGTAAATGGACTGCCTGTAGTTCATATCGAATTGAAGCGCAGAGGAGTTGCTATCCGAGAAGCATTTAATCAGATTGACCGTTATCAACGTGATTCCTTTTGGGCAGGTTGTGGTCTGTTTGAATATGTACAGATGTTTGTCATTTCTAATGGAACCAATACGAAGTATTATTCCAACAGCACACGTTTCAATGCCATTAAGGAAGCTGGCGCTGGCAAGACGAAGAAGGGAAAGACAAGCAACAGCTTTGAATTTACTTGTTTCTGGTCGGATGCAAACAATCGAGTGATCCCAGATCTGATTGATTTTACGAAGACATTCTTTGCAAAGCATACCATATTAAATATTTTGACCAGGTATTGTATCTTTACCTCGGAACAGATGCTGATGGTTATGCGTCCTTATCAGATTACAGCCACGGAACGTATTTTAAATAGAATTGAGATTGCAAATAATTATAAGAAATATGGCAGTGTAGCAGGTGGTGGATATATCTGGCATACCACAGGTTCTGGTAAGACACTGACTTCATTCAAGACTGCAAGGCTTGCATCATTACTGCCATATGTAGACAAAGTGATGTTTGTAGTAGACCGTAAGGATTTGGATTATCAAACAATGAAGGAATATGACCGTTTTGAAAAAGGTGCTGCTAATAGCAATACTTCTACCTCTATTTTGAAAAAGCAGATGGAAGATTCCAATGCTCATATCATTATTACGACCATTCAGAAACTAGCTTCGTTTATTAAGAAATACCAAGGACATGAAGTGTTTGGAAAACATGTTGTCATCATCTTTGATGAGTGTCACCGCAGTCAGTTTGGGGATATGCATACGGCAATCGTGAAGAATTTTAAGAAATACCATCTCTTTGGTTTTACAGGAACGCCAATATTCCCAACGAACGCAGGCTCTACCAGAAAGAATATGGAATTCCTAACCACAGGACAGACCTTTGGCGATCAGCTACATACTTATACCATTGTGGATGCAATCAATGATAAAAATGTTCTTCCATTTCGAGTGGATTACATTAAGACAATGGATACGGATGAAGCCATTGATGATGAGATGGTGTGGGATATCAATCGTGAAAAGGCAATGATGGCTCCCAAACGTATTTCCCTTGTAACCAATTATATTCTGGAGCATTTTAATCAGAAAACCTATCGTGGAGACAAAACATACATTTATAATTCTCTTACCAATATTGCAGAAGTGGCATCGGCGGAGAGAGGTGCAGTAGAGGAAATCAAACAGAAGCAACGAATCAGTGGGTTTAATTCCATTTTTGCAGTAGCATCTGTGCCTATGGCAAAGCTGTACTATCAAGAATTTCAAAAGCAGATGAAGGAGCAGCCAGCAAAAAAACTTCGAATTGCAACTATCTTTAGTTATGGGGCAAATGAAGAGGAAACGGA
>CANRNK010000215.1 GCA_947631985.1 uncultured Lachnospiraceae bacterium
AGTTGTCGCAGACCGTCTATCTCAAAAATATGCAAAGCTATGGGTGGCAGCAGAAGTCATGCTATTTGTATTGGTCGGTGCAACAGTTGATCTAAGCTTTGCCCTGGCTGCTGGTGGTATGGCAGTGCTTCTTATTCTTGCAGTGCTTGTATTCAGAATGGCTGGTGTTTATTGCTGTATGCTTATGACAAAATTGTCTTTCAAAGAAAGAATTTTTTGTATGATTGCCTACATGCCAAAAGCAACTGTTCAGGCTGCAATTGGTGGCATCCCACTTGCGATGGGGCTTGGGTGTGGACAGATTGTCTTAACGGTTGCGGTACTTGCAATTTTAATTACAGCACCTCTTGGTGCATTTGGAATTGATATGACTTATAAACGTCTTCTATCGAAATAATTGATTTAACAAGGATAGATGGAAATGGAAAAGGTAGGACTGTGAAAATGCAGCCCTACCTTTTTCCTGTTTTTAAAATTCATCTTGTTCTATAAGAGATTGCAATTAATAATTCACAGCTCTGGTCTCAAAATAACTTTGTGAAAATTTGCAAACAGGACATACCTGTGGAGCTTTTTTACCCATAACGAGGTGACCACAAACGCGGCATTCCCACATGGTTTCCTCCCCCTTTTCAAAAACCTGTTGCATTTCAACATTGCTAAGGAGTTTGCGATATCTTTCTTCATGGGTTTTCTCTATCGCAGCGACTCTTCTAAAACGGGCTGCCAGATCTGCGAATCCTTCAGCATCGGCATCTCTTGCAAACCCAGCATACATATCAGTCCATTCATAGTTCTCACCCTCAGCGGCGTGAAGAAGATTTTCAGCAGTGGTGCCAAGATTACCAAGTTCTTCGAACCAAAGTTTTGCATGTTCCTGTTCATTTCTTGCTGTTTTTAAGAAGAGCTCAGCAATCTGTTCATATCCTTCACGAGCTGCAATGTTAGAGAAGTAAGTATATTTATTTCTAGCCTGACTTTCACCTGCAAATGCATCCATTAAGTTTTGTTCTGTTTTGGTTCCTGCATACTTATTCACGGAAAGAGATTTTTCTTCAATTTTTTCAAAGACAGATGCTGGCTTCTTACAAACAGGACAGACAAATCCTTCGGGAAGAGGACCTTCATGAACATAACCACATACGCTGCAACGATATTTTTCCATACTAGAAATCTCCTTTTTCTAAAAATAGTGTGATTGATAAAGCTCTTTTTCATTTTAGCACCAGAAAAGTGTATACACAATAGCAAGTTGCTGATAAAAAAAGAAAACTGAATAGACAAATAAAGAGAAAAGACAGATTTTTTTTAACAAGATATAGAATATTTGAAAGAATTGATTTATAATTAAATAAATTTCAACAAATCTGAGCGGAGGTGCGCATGCGTCATCTAAGTCTTGCAAAAAAAATAATGATTGTAATCATTGCGATTTTTATTGTCTTTATCGGGAATGCAGTGATTGATCTGGCAAATGAATATCAGAAGAATCAGGAAACACTTGAGGTATTAGAGAGCAATCTAAGGAAGAATTATGACCAGAGTATTAAAATGCAGATGGAAACCCTATTTGACTTAATAGACACCCTTCGAATTCAGTATGAGGCGCAGAACCTTAGCGAGGAAGAAGTGAAAATAAGAATTGCCAATACAATACGCGAAATCAGATATGGAATGGATGGGTATTTTTGGGCAGATACCATAACAGGAGATAATATCGTATTATATGGAAGCGAAGTAGAAGGAACCAATCGGTATGATTTGCAGGATGAAAATGGGAAGTATATTATCCGGGAAATTATTGAGAAGGCGCTGGCAGGCGGTGGGTATACGGACTATGTGTTTCCGAAACAGGGAGAACAGAATGCACAGCCTAAGCGCGCTTATAGCAATTATTATGAGCCGTTCCAATGGGTCATTGGAACAGGAATTTATACGGATGATATTGATGCCGAGATTTCCAGAATCAAAGCAAAACAAGGGAAGGAATTACAGCAAAATTTCATAATACATTTAGTAATTCTTTCCTGTTTTTTTATCCTACTGGTAACCGGGGTCTTCATTTTCGTGAAAAAGTTTGTTGAAATGCTTAGATTTTCAACCTCCTATTCCAGGGCAATTGCAGACAATGATTTCACAATCGCGATTCCAGAACCGTATCTGAAAAGAAAAGATGAACTTGGTATTTTAATTCGATCTCTCGTGGAGATGAAAAGTGAGCTTCAGACGACATTTCAGGAAAAGGAATACACTGCATATCAGCTTGGGAAAGAGAAAGAATTTCTTGATACGATTTTGGAGTCAATTAGTGATGGAATTGTAGTTCTGAGTGCGCAAGGAAGAATTCAAATGCTTAATGCATCGGCGGCTCATATTCTTGGAAGGCCGGAAAATGAGATTCTAGGTCTGACTTTTGAAAAGGTGTTTTCCTTTAAAGATAAAGATAACCAGGAAATTCCAGCGGATGAAATTTTACTACAATGCAAAATAAATGGAAAAGAGGCAAAGCGAGAATGTTATTTATCAAATCACAAGCCCAGATTATATTTAGAAGACAGCATTGCACCATTAATTGACGAGCAGGGGCGAAGCAATGGATATGTTTATGTTTTCCGGGATATCAGTGAAAGAGAGAAAAAACAAAAAGAAATAGAGTATTTGAGCTATCACGATCTTCTGACGGGGTTATACAACAGAAGATTTTTTGAAATGAAATGCAGAGAACTTTTTGAGAAGGAAATATTCCCGATTGGAATTGTCATTGCAGATCTCAATGCATTGAAACTGACAAATGATGCATTTGGTCATATAATGGGAGATCGACTGATTCGGGCTTTTGCAAACACCTTGAAAAATGCCTCGAAGTCAGGGCATCTGGTTTGCAGAATTGGTGGGGATGAATTCATCGTATTGCTCCCAGGGCAAGGTTTGCTGGATGCAAAGAAAATGGTCTCCAGTTTGAAAATAATCCTGAATAAGACTTATGTGGGAAGTATCCCACTTTCGGCGGCATTTGGATGTAGCGTCTGCGACAATGGACAAGTCTTGTTTGAAGAGGCATTCAGACAGGCCGATGAGGCAATGTATAAGAATAAATTAAAAGAAAATGAAACAAT
>CANRNK010000216.1 GCA_947631985.1 uncultured Lachnospiraceae bacterium
GAAGTGTAATAACTGGTTCGCCCAGTTTCATAATCTTTCATGACATCACCATTTAAATAGGCAGAAGCAGCAATAATAGATTTGCCTTTGCTCCTGCCAACAATCTTGATAGTCATATGAAATATCGCCATTGTAACCAACTCCCTTCGATATATTTTGAATTCCATCTTTGCTGAAGGAATATTCTCTAAATCATGTGCCGTATCCGGCACTTTAGTGAAATCCAATTCGACATTCGGAATTGGATTTCAGCCGTCTGCAAGACCGCTGTCTGCGAAAGACTGCTCCATGCAAATGGTCTGTCTGAAAGACCCGCCGACGGAACGAGCCCAGCAAGCGTAGCGCAGACCGGTTGCCACTTGTGGCAAACTTATAAAGACGACCTCTGGTTGTCTATAAGTGCGCCCTATCATAAAAGCATTGATAGGGAATAGAGAAAAAATCTCTACGCCCTATGCTCTTATTCCATGTCCGTATCCGGACTTTTCTGCATTGCTTTTGTAAAAAACTTTCCATTGGCTTCCTGTTTCTTTAAAAATGCAATTAATCTAGGAAGATCATCTTCCTCAATAGGTGCATCTAAAACAGATTCCACAGCCGCACCAACTTCAATCAGCCTGTGAGTTCGTTTCTTTCGTTCCTCTGCCTGCTGACGTTTTGCTAACTGCTTTGCCTGTGCCTCTGCTTTCTTTGCCTGCTCAATTAGCTTCTGTGCTCGGAGATTCTTCTCCTGAATTCGTTCCTCTAATGTTCTGGTTGACTTTGCCATAAATACAACTCCTTCTACCGCAACTGCGGTGCTTTATTATTCGTTATCGCTGTTACTGATTTCTCCTAAGGACAAATCATTGGACATTAAATGCATGAGCTTCTCTTCAAAAGATTTCTCTGCATTTTCATCAAAAAACACATTGACCTGATAAACAGTAGTACCAATGCGTTTTATAAAAGTGTTATTTCCTGTCTGTTCCATTTTCTTCTCCATCTTTCTTCCTCCTGTTGATATTCGAACGCACGTTTGCTATAATGATTTTGTTCCCTTACGCTAGGAACTATCAGCGTAAGGACACTGGAATTCAGCCATCTTTATTACTCCCTTCTTTGAATTGGTAATCTTTTATTTGCAAAAGGAATTACTCCCTTTCATAGATAGGAGATTTAAGGGGTGGTATTCGGAACTGTTTTTGAAAATAAATTTGAGATTGGTGGATTTTATTTGAACAGAAAAATTGATTTTGAGTTGGAAACTGGAATAATAACCGGAAAACTAGCCAGAGCATATGAGCGAGAACGAGAGTTAATTCTGGAACTGGAATTTGAAAAGGATTTGGAAGAGGCGAAAGCTCCAGTCCATAAAGAAGCTCCCGAACGTAAAAAGTTAAAAAGAGAATTGGATAGGGAAGCTCTTGCACGTCTGGAAGCTGCCGCACGTAGCGAAGACGATTTTATCTCCGTCACTGATTGGTGGGACAGACTGGACAAGAACCGAGAACGCAAAGAACGCTATCACGAAGTAGGCAGAAACGCAATTCCTTTGGAGTGGGGTGCATCTTCCGATATGATTGTAATTCCAAATCCAATCCAGTTTGTATTCTGGAAGCAAATCATAAAAGGGGAATTTTTAGATGCCATATTTGACTGTCCTTTTGAAATGCACGAATTGGTCGAGGATCAGGATATTGCTTCTGCCATAGGAGGATTAAAGGATGAGCATAAAGAAATCCTGTATTTTCTTGCCATCAGGCAGTATTCTAACCAGCAAGTTGCATGTATTCGAGGGCAGAGTGACCGTAATATTCGAAAAGTACGAGATACTGTTATTCGTAAGCTACGCAAGAACTTATTGAACGCATTACAGGAACGGATGAAAAATAAGATTGCTCTCTCGAAAAGAGAACGGGATTTCTTGTCCAAATGTAATGATTAGCATGACATAAGCATGAAATGCGTAGTTATGCGAAGAATCTTATCATCATAACCTATGATTCCATACGATTCTCATTGACGGTAGGTGGATGTGTTGTTAAGATAGTAATAGGTTTTCAAATGAACCTGATTACAAATAGAAAGAAGGATTATTATGAACCAACTATTTAAGAGAAGTTCTTCTAATTGGATACGATATGATAGATATGAATGGCGCACCGATAAGAATGGAATTTTATATATTATGCCTGCCAAAGATGCAAAACCAGACTTATATAATCCAATCAAGGAGGCAGACGAGCTGGTGCTTGCTGCAATCAATCTTGGATTGTTATGTATGAAAAGTGAGACAGGCAAAGAAGAATTAACGGATAGCATTATGACCTTCGTAACAAAATATGGTCTGCTTGGTTTTATGACTGCACTGCCAACTACACCAGAGTTTATTACCTACGAAGCTGTTTACCTTCCTCTGAACCACTTTATAAAAGAAGAGTCCATGTCAACGGAGCGATACCTTTCCTATTTCTTTCCGTTTGAGCAGATTTCTTTTTCAAAGAAAAATCGTGAATCCGTATGGAATATTACAGATAAAGATATGATGGCGATTACAATGGCACTGCAGAATAAACCTCAGGCGGTAAATATGAGTTTCCAGAAAGAATATGCAGAAAGATATGATTGGCTTGTGGATGAATTCAAGGATTGGGCATTTACCTTTGTGACCAGCTTCCTTTATTATCAGGATTACGATATTTTAAATGATGAGCAGAAACGTCTGTATCAGCAGGGTATGTCTGCCTTTGGTGGAATCGCACCGACCTATCATGTGGAATTGCGTGAGCGACCAACTCTTGTATGGGACTTTCATTCTCTACTGTTAGAAATACAGATGATGTTTAGTTTTATGCTTACTGATGAGAAATCTTCCATCAAAGTGTGTAATCATTGTGGCAAGGCTTTTATTGCAAGCAGACCAAATGCAGAATTTTGTAGTCCTAAGTGTAAGAACCAATACAATGTTTATAAGAGCAGAAGCAAGAAGATGGATGAAGATGATGATTAAAATCAGTTGTTCGGAATTTCCGAACAGCTTAAAATCTCAATTTGATTCTAAAAAGCATCGAATTCGCTCCTTTAAAATAATTATT
>CANRNK010000217.1 GCA_947631985.1 uncultured Lachnospiraceae bacterium
AATATATGGAGTAATTCGTCAGTCGTTTTGTTTGTCATTATTTTATTGAACCAAATCACGCATGCTGCGTGATAGCCCTTTCTTAACTTTTTGTCTGTCGGTCTTGCACTGACAGATTTTTTGTTTTACAATCAACTCATCTTAAAAAAAGGAAAAACCCCACGGATGAGATAATTGCTTAGTTTGGCGACCCAGCAACTCATTCCGTGAGGTTTAATCACATGTATGAGTATAAAGTCTTTTTACTATAATTTCAAGTCCATTCGTGCTCCACCTGTAAATCTTTTTGTAACTGACAATTAACTTTATTTTACAGGAGGACTCATTCCATGAATGAACAAAACACAAACTATCTAAAGCAGCATATCGATATTCTTTCCTTCCGTGACCTTGCTCCCGGAACCATCACAACTTATTCCTCTTATATGACGCAGTTTATTAACTGGGTAGAATCGGAACTTGATGCAAAACCGATTCCAGATATCACATGGGAAGAAATTCGTTCCTTCCTTCTCTTTCTGAAGGAAGTTCGTAACCTTAATCCTCGTACGGTCAATGTCTACATTGCTCAGCTCCGTGATTTCTATCAGTATGTCTTGCACCGTAACTGGGACCGCTATCAGGTTCCTTATCTTCACTATGATGAAATGCTTCCAAAGGTTCCTACTAAAGAAGAAATCAATGCTATCATTGACTCCGTTTACAATCCAAAGCATAAGGCTGAGCTTGCGCTTCTTTATTCTTCTGGGATTCGTGTCAGCGAACTCACCAGACTTAAATGTGGCGATATTTATCATTCCAGACACTGTATCTATATTTCCAGAAGCAAAAACCGTTCTGACCGCTATGCCGTTCTTTCTGAGAAAGCATTTGGTCTTTTAATTGAGTACATTCATACCTTTTACCCTCATGCCACAAAAGATGACTGGCTCTTTCCAGGTCAAAAATCTGGAAATCATATCCACCCACAGTCTGTTTACAATACTTTCAAAAAGAGGCTTGCTTTCTTAAATCTTACAGATGCTGGATATACGCTTCACAGTCTGCGGCATGCATTTGGGCTTCATCTTTACGAAGCAGACACGGATCTCATGACAATCAAGGAAGCGATGGGGCACAAATCCCTCTCCAGTACTTCGATTTACTTAACCCTTGGTATTGGTAATGGAAGGAGCGTGACAAGTCCTTATGATGTCTGATGCCGTTTCCTTTTACCGAAAGCTTTCTGTGGTTCCCTCAAGAAAATTGCCCATCCAAGATGCATTCCAATCCTTTTTTCCAGAGTATGCTGCTTCTCATTCGGTATCTTCTGAGCAGTCAAAGGCTGCCAGATGTATTTCGGAATGTAAAACAGGAGCAATCGGCTACAACATCAGTTACTGTAAAACCTGCGGACATATAGAAATACATGCCTGTTCCTGTAATAACAGAAACTGTCCAAACTGCCAGTCCCCACAGGAGCAGAAGTGGATTATGGCCCGTAATTCTGAGCTCATAGAAGGATGTGCTTATTATCACTCCATCTTTACGGTGCCATTTGAGCTGAATGACCTGATTTTTGAAAATCAGAAGCTTCTTTACAACCTCATGTTTCACTGTACTTCTGAGACATTACTGACTCTTTGCCGTGACAAACATCACCTGGGTGCCACACCTGGAATTATCATGGTGCTTCATACATGGGGACAGCAGCTAAATTTTCATCCCCATATCCATTGCTGTCTTTCCGGCGGCGGGCTTACAGAATCAGGCCAGTTCATTGAATCACGCCACAAAGGTTTTCTATTACCGGTTGGTGCTATTGGAAAGATGTTTCGTGGTAAATTCATGGAAAAACTAAAAATCTATCACGAAAAAGGTCTGCTTTCCTTACATGGCAAATGTTCTAAGCTTCGCAATCATTACAACTGGAAGGAATTCGTTGATTCACTCTATGAAAAGAAATGGTTCCCCTTCATCAAGGAGACATTTAACGGAAATGGCAATGCCATTTCCTATCTTGCCCGCTATGCTTACCGCACTGCTATCAGCAACAGCAGAATTACTTCTGTTACGGATACGAAGGTTACGTTCCGATATAAGGATTATGCCGACAACGATGCTTCAAAGTTAAAAACTGTCACTGGTGCTGAATTCATAGGCCTATTTCTGCAGCACATCCTTCCCAAAGGATTTTCAAGAGTTCGTTTCAGTGGATTCTTAAGTAACTGTTGTAAAACAAAGAAATTGAAACTGATACACAAACTGCGAAATACTATTTTTATTTCCAACCCTGTCAAAGGAAAATCCATGGCAGAATTGATGCTGCTTTTATATAACCACGATATTAGTGTCTGTTCCCAGTGTAGTGGTCATATGATTCAGTTTCCAAGAGGGAAACCTTGTAAAAATAGCCCCTTAAGACGTTCCTTGACATAGAAATAATTTATTTTCAGACTGTCCAGTTGGATGGTCTTGTTGTCGTGCAAAGAAATCTGTGCCTATGTATCACATTTCCCCATATCATTGGCAGACTCGGATTTTCCAACAAAAAAATCTTGCCATTTGTGGTTCATGGATACAATCAAAACTACATAAGCCGTCCGCATGCGTGACTTGGTTCAAAAGAAAAGTACTAAATCAGGGGCTTGAAATTCTATTCAAGCTCCTAATTTTGAGCCCCTGACTTAGAACTTTTCTAATTTATTTTATATACCTTTATTGCACGTTCTAATTCATCAATGTCTGAAAAATATTCTTCTACAAATTCTTTAGCCTTGACATTCGTGATTTTCAACTTCTGACTGCAATATTCGCTAGGCTTCATCTTACTTTTATATTTTAAAAACTCTGAATGCTTATTCTCCTTAATAATGACTAATATTTCAATTTCAGGTGCAGTAATAACATTTATTACATCTACCTTATTGGCATAAATTTTTCTCAACTTAAACTCCTCAGTTCGTGAATCTAAAATCCGATAAACAGTTATCTTAGACTTAAAACTTTTACCCAAATATTTTTGAACCAAATCACGCATGCTGCGTGATAGCCCTTTCTTAACT
>CANRNK010000218.1 GCA_947631985.1 uncultured Lachnospiraceae bacterium
TCCTTTAAGCTGTTATTATTTTGTAGGGTATGCCTTTAGGACTGTATTGCGTAGACTCTGATGGCGTGAACATTCCCATAATGGCAAATATGTGATAAAATAAAAAAGATTGTTTGAAAGAATAGATTGAGAAGGGTGTTATTATGTCAAAACTGCTTAGTATCATTGTTCCCTGTTATAATGAAGAAGAAACGGTAGAACCATTTTACCGAGAGATTCAGAAGCTGGAATCCTTTTTTATACAGGAGGAAATCAGGATAGAGTTAATCTATGTGGATGATGGTTCCAGAGATCAGACACTTGCCAGAATTAAAGAGCTACGCATGGAAGATGCAAGAATCCGGGCAATTTCTTTCTCCAGAAATTTTGGAAAGGAAGCTGCTATTTATGCTGGACTTGAGCATGCGAAGGGAGACCTTGTGGTATTAATGGATGTAGATTTGCAGGATCCTCCGCATCTCTTACCAGAGATGTATAGACATATCAAAGAGGGCTTCGATTCTGTTGCAACGAGGCGCGTATCTAGAAAAGGGGAACCTCCAATCCGGTCTTTTTTTGCCAGAGCATTTTATAAGATCATGCACAAGATTTCTAAAACAGAGATTGTTGATGGAGCAAGAGATTACAGACTCATGACAAAACAGGTTGCTGATGCGATTTTGTCCCTGGGTGAATATAATCGCTTTACCAAAGGAATCTTTGGATGGGTAGGATACAAAACGAAATGGCTGGAGTATGAAAATATCGAGAGAACAAGAGGAGAGACAAAATGGTCTTTCTGGAAGCTGTTCTTATATTCCATAGACGGGATGATTGCATTTTCAACTGCTCCTCTTGCAATTTCTTCTTTCTTTGGAATTGTATTCTGCTTTCTTGCATTTTTGCTTATTATCGTAACAATTTTCAGAAAGGCAGTCTATGGGGATCCGGTATCAGGATGGCCATCTCTTGTATGCATCATTTCATTGGTGGGCGGTGTGCAAATGTTCTGTGTGGGAATTCTGGGACAATATATGTCAAAGACCTATATGGAAGTGAAAAAAAGACCAATCTATCTTGTGAAAGAGGAATTATAGAATAGAAGAGGGAACTGTTTTGAGACGAATGGAATCATTTAAGCGCATCATCATCTTACAACTGGCATTGGTCAGCCTGGCATTTCAGACAATTCTGTATGGAATGCTCTGGTACAGACTCTATGCGGATACAATCCAGGTCTATTTCTGGAGACGTGGTAACTGGCTGGTCATTATTATCTATAGCCTGTTGCTGTTACTGTTTTCGAGAATGTATGGTGGGTATAAAATTGGATATTTAAAATCGGGAGAGGTGTTTTTTTCGCAGGTGTTTGCAACACTCTGTGTAAACTTTTTCTCTTATTTTCAGATCTCACTTTTGAATGGGAATCTGATTAAACCGACACCGCTTTTTATCCTGACAGCAATTGATATTGTAGGAATTGCAATCTGGACGATTGGATCGAACTGGCTGTACCGTTCCATGTTTGCAGCAAGAGAATTGCTTCTTGTCTATGGAGAAAGACCCATTGCAGATATCATTGAAAAATTTGAAACCAGAGAAGATAAGTACAAAATCAGTAAGTGTATGAATATTTCAGAAGGAATTGATGCGGTCTACCAAGAAGCAGTAAACCGATACGATGCAGTGGTAATCTGGGACATTCCGACAGAAGATCGAAATAAAATCCTGAAGTTTTGCTTTGGGAAAGAAATCCGCGTCTATATCATGCCGAAAATAACAGATGTTATAATAATGGGTTCTGCACAATTGCATCTCTTTGACACTCCAATATTGCTCACGAGGGAATACGTTCTGACAATTGAACAAAGAGCAATTAAGAGAATGATTGACTTATTCTGTGCAATTGTTTTGACGATTCTAACCTTACCAATCATGTTGGTAACAGCTGTTATTGTTAAAAGCTACGATAAGGGGCCAATTCTGTATAAACAGATCAGATGTACACAGGATCAAAAAGAGTTTCAGATTATGAAGTTTCGAAGCATGCGTGTGGATGCAGAAAAAGATGGCGTTGCAAGACTTGCAACGAAGAATGATGACAGGATAACTCCAATTGGCAAGTTCATCCGAAAAGTCAGAATTGATGAGCTTCCACAACTCTTTAACATTATAAAAGGGGAAATGTCATTTATTGGACCTCGTCCGGAACGTCCTGAGATTATAGAACAATACATTGAGGAAATGCCGGAATTCTTATTCAGAACCAAAGTGAAAGCAGGTCTTGCTGGATATGCGCAGGTTTTTGGAAAATATAATACAACCCCATATGATAAGCTGAAACTGGACTTATTCTATATTAAGAACTATTCGGTATTGCTTGATATCAAATTAATGTTCTTAACACTTAAGATTCTTCTTCAGCCTGAGAGTACAGAAGGTGTTGATACAACACAGACGACTGCGATGAAGAAGCAGGAAGAAATTCGTGAAACTGAAATCATGAATAAAGAAGAGAAAGAACAATAACAATAATAGAAGACAGAAGGAAATCAGAATGGAGAAAAGCTATGTGGGAATTTCAATATGGTCAGGAAGCTTACGACCGTAAGCTGAATGCCATCCTCTTTTTGAAAAAAGGATGGATGATTCTTTTAGCAGCGATCCTTGGAGCAATCCTCTTTGGAAGTGTTTATTTTATTCGATTTGTTTTATTTGCACCGAAGCCGGAATACAAGACACAGTCGATGCTCTATGTTGACTTTGTTGAGGGAGAAGATGGACCACAGTATTATACGTTTAATGCAGCTGGGTGGTCTGGGTTTGTTAAAACAGATATTATTCTCGATTATGCACTCTCTTACAGAGCGGAAATGGGGAAAGAGAGTACTCTTTTTTCAAAAGAAGAGTTAAGAGAAAGTGTTTCAGCAGGAACAGATGCTGACTATAGAATTGTAGATCTCTACGTTACGAATACGGATCCGGCAATTGCTTTAGAAATGGCAGAGGCAATGGAACAGGCTTTTATTCTGTTTGCAGGAGATATGAGAGAATGTGAGCAGAT
>CANRNK010000219.1 GCA_947631985.1 uncultured Lachnospiraceae bacterium
CAGGTTTTTTAGGATTTCTGGCCGAATTTCTTCCTGCGTTGTTTTTCTCTCTATTTGCTGAAGACTTCCCTGTCGATGTTCCAGCTCTCTTTTCAGCAACCTGACCTGATTTTTTCACAGACGTATTTGACGCTTTTGTATTATTTACAGTGCCAGTTGTCTTAGCGAATTCTTCTTCGTATGCATCTTCTTCTATGTAGTCATCGTCTTCTATGTAGTCATCATCCACTATGTCATCATCCGTGTTGTCTTTGTTTTCGGAACCACCTTTACCATCATCCGATGTCGAATCATACTCTTCTTCATATGTCACTTCATCCACATCGAGGTCGATCCAATCAAACTCTTTTTTCACAGTTTTTTCACCCTTTCAAAACTCTCTTAACAATTCTGTAACATTATACCATCATCTATTCTTTCCATCAAGGAAATAAAGGCATTCTCTTCTTAAAGATTAAACACAATCACCCCAGCGAGAATCAAAAATGTACCCAGTAGCTTATTCCTGGTTAATTTCTCTCCAAAAAAAAGACGGCTTAAAATCATAACTATGATATAACCGATAGATTCCAGGACCGGAACAATCTTGTATTCCACTCCTGAGTAGACTGTGATTGTCATAACCATGGAAACGAACAGCATCCCATATCCCGCAATGACATAGGGATTCAGGTACTCCCGCATGACGGAAGTGTATGTTTTCAATGCGCTTTTTTTAAGCAGAATCTGGGAAGACGAAGCAACTGTCACTGACGCTAACATCAACACATAATACCATTTGACATCTATCTGGCTCAGACTATTCATGTTCCACCGTTCCTTTCTCCCTTAAGTCGCTATTCAGCACAATGGTACCCGCCACCACCAGGCAGACACCGATGAGATTTTGAATGGTAATCTCATTATGGAAGATCAAAACGGCCCAGATCATAGACCAGAGAATTCCCATTGCTTTATTCGCATAGGCAATGGATAAGTCGAATTTCTTGATTACCTGCTGCCAGAGGATGGCATAGATTCCAAGCACTGCAATTTCCAGTCCATAGAACACAACAAAAGCAGGTGTCATGAATTCCTGTCCAGACGCGAACTTCGCAATGATACTGGAGATTGTAAATACAATCACAACTGCCTGTAAAAACAAAATATCTTTTATGGTTATTTTTTTCTTCATGTAAATTTTTCCAATCTTTTTCGCATTTTCCACTGCCTATTATATGCTTTTTTGTGCAGTAAATGCAACCTTTTTGGGTCTTTTTCTAATTTGCTTCATAAACTTTTAAGATTTCAAACTCCCCCTTTTTACCCTCTCATGGTAGACACTCAACCCTGGAACGTGTAAAATAAAGGCTGAAATAGAAGTAGTCTTGCGACTACCCGAGGAGAAACGATATGAAGAAAAGTAAAAAAGATATGATAATCCACGCTTCTATAATAGGAGTCATCCTTCTCATCCTGATTGTTTCCATTTTTAAACTTGCAAAATGGAACCTTGGGAGTGAAGATGCCGGCGCTGTGGTTACCGATGAAGATTTTGATACAGAACCTGAAGATTATGTGACTGCAATGAGCGATGAGCTACTCGCTTCCAAACAAGACGATGGCGTCACCGATATTGTATTCCTTGGCGATGAACTCTTAAGCAAATACAGTGGTGAAGATGGAATCCCCCTTTTAACACAGGGAATGGTGGCAGATTCAAAGGTGTATAACATTGGCTTTGAAGGGATGCATTTATCCACTTCTTCTTCTGTCTGGGCAGAAGAGAATAGTGCCGATTCCTTTTCCCTTTACTGGGTTGCAAAATCTATTGCCCTAGGCGATTACAATTTACTGAACAATTATGCCGAATCGGTCAATCCTGATTTTAAAGAGACTGTAAAATTACTGGAAGCAATTGATTTTACAACCGTTGATGTCCTTGCAATCTCCTACGGCGTACATGATTATCTGGACGGCAGGCTGATTACAGATGTGGCTGATCCGAATAACATCTCTGCTTATACCGGTTCACTGAAATCTTCCATAGAAGCCATTCAGGAAGCCTACCCACACATCAGAATCATTGTGATGGCACCGACTTTTTGCCTGGTAGAACAGAATGGACAGCTTGTGAACTGCGATGTAACCAACACAGGCTACGGTATGTTGGCGGATTACATGGTAGCCGGTAAATCCATTGCTGTTGAACTCAACGTAACCTACCTGGATAACTATTACGGTGTCAAAATCAACGCCGAGAATTACAAGGACTACTTAGAAGAGAATATCTATCCCAATGCTGACGGGCGCAAAATGATCGCTGAACGACTCGCTAAAGTATTAAACAAGAGCCAGACCGCCTCAGAAGAATAAACACAGAAATAACAAAATAGCAAAAAAATAAATCCATCTAAAAAACGGGAATCTCCATCATAAGTGGGATTCCCGTTTTGTTTATTTTATTTATACTGTTATTTATGGAATATTCAGAATTCTGTTCTCATAAGCAAAAATACTAGCGTAATAGTCCTTTGTATAATGCAATCCATCCGTAGTCGTCGGCTTGCCTACCAATCCATTTTTGATTCCATACATGAGACTTAGTACATTCTTATTGTTGCCAAGCTTACTTTCGATATAGGTGTTATAAGACGTAAAATCTTCTTCTGGGAGTGCTGCTACTTTTTGCGAGGTCGCCTTATCCCTGACGATTGGCCAGACTTCATTGTAGACAACAATCGCACCTCGATTCATCCATTCCACTGCCTTCGTATTATTGAAGTTCGAATAATTCTCTCTGGCATATTTTTCCCCTCTGAAAATAATATCGTTCACTCCAAGTTGAATGATGATTACCTTATTCTCCAAAGAAGGAAGACTATCAATGGTTGGAACTACACTTCCCATCAGCCACGGAAATCCTGCCCCCGGCTCGCTAACCCAGGAACTTTTCAATCTTTCCGTCTCTGAAATCGCATTATACATCTGATCAATTCTGCTGTCACCAATTCGGATAATATTCGTTTGATCTGTATGATCTACATATCTGGCAGGTGC
>CANRNK010000220.1 GCA_947631985.1 uncultured Lachnospiraceae bacterium
TCAATCCGAAATACTTCATCCTGCTCAAATCCTGTCGTCAGAACCACCTTTGTGTCGGCCGTCACACCTGTCCCCTGACAACCCGTCAGGAGAGACAGTATCATTAGCCAAAGGACCATCTTTCCTGTTCTCTTCATCGTAATAACCATACCCTTTTTGCAACCTGTTTAAATCTTGATACGGGCATAAAAGATGCCTGTATCATTTTATGCCTGCATCATTTTATACCTGCATCTTTTTCAGAATACTTCTTGCTACACTAATTCCATTGGCAGATGCCTGCTGAAGTCCTCTGGTGACACCCGCTCCATCTCCTATCGCACGTAACCCTTTGATGCTTGTCTCAAACTCCTTGTTCACTACCACTTTGTTAGAGTAGAACTTAACTTCTACCCCATACATAAGGGTCTCGTCTGCTGCAATCCCTGGGGTCACTTTATCAAGTGCTTCTATCATCTCTACGATATCTACCATGATTCTATGTGGAAATACCAGAGAAAGGTCTCCCGGAATCGCATCCACTAACGTCGGAATCAGATTGTTCCTGCATAAGCGTTCCTCTGTCGTTCTTCTTCCTCTTTTAAAATCTCCATAAGTCTGTACCAGAATTCTGCCTCCACAGAGCATATTCGAAAGCTGTGCAATCTGCTTGCCATATTCTATCGGTGTGCTGAACGGTTTGGTAAAGTTCTTGGATACCAGAAGCGCAAAATTTGTGTTATTGGTTTTATGATCATTTGACTTGTAAGCATGTCCATTGACCACCGCCAGTCCATTCTCATAATATTCAGAAGCGACCTCACCGGATGGATTCGTACAAAAGGTTCTGACTTTATCATCAAATGTTGGGGTATGGTATACAAGCTTGGCTTCATAGAGATTCTCATTTAAGAATTGCATTACTTCATCTCTGACTTCAACTCTGACTCCTACATCAACGGTTCCAACTCGCGTCTCAATTCCCTGGTCTTCACAAACTTTGCCAAACCATTCTGCTCCTTCTCTTCCTACCGCGGAGACGATTTCTGGTGCAAAGTAAGTTTCGCCCTTGGTTGTGATCACCCCTTTTGCGGTGCCCTCTTCTATGATAATTTCACCAACCATCGTGTTAAAGAGCAGTTCGACTCCCTTTTGCTCGAGGTCTGTCTGCAGTCTCGAGTAGATTTTATACCCCTCTTCTGTTCCGAGATGTCTGATGGGGCATTCGATTAATTTCAGGTTGGCATTGATTGCTTTTCTTCTAATTTCACGAATCTCTGCTTCTTTATCGATTCCATATACTTTTTCATCTGCTCCAAATTTCAAATAAATAGAATCTGATTCCCCAATCAGGTTGCGTGTCTCTTCATAGCCCAGAATCTCTGGCAGATTTCCGCCTACATCAGGTGACAGAGAAAGCTTACCATCTGAAAAAGCACCTGCCCCAGCGAAACCAGTTGTGATGGCACAGGGACTACAGCCAACACATTGTCTGGTAATTCGTTTTGGACAATTTCTTTTTTCGATTGATTTTCCTTTTTCGATCATTAGGACTTTTAAATCACTCTTTTTTTCTAATAACTCATAGGCACTAAAAATACCACCCGGACCCGCTCCTATAATAATCACATCATATTGATTCATAAAAAAACCTCCTATTTTACGACCTTCACACTACTTCCATCATTTGTTTTGACAATGAGTAGCTGACGGTTAATTCTTTCTTTTAATTCCTGTACATGGGAAATAATCCCGATAAAACGCTCCTTTTCAACCAACGAACCAAGCGTCTCACAAGCCTGGTCAAGAGATTCTGCATCCAGACTTCCGAAGCCTTCATCGATAAATAAGGTCTCCACCCTGACTCCGCCGTTGGCTGCTCCGATGACATCACTCATGCCAAGCGCCAGGGACAGGGAGACTTTGAAGGTCTCTCCTCCGGAGAGTGTCTTTGCCAGTCTGATTTTTCCAGTATTGTGGTCAAGAACCTGTAGCTCAAAGTTGTCTTTACTACGTCCATCATTGACTTCCTCTGCACGGCTTAGCACGTATCGTCCACCAGTCATTTTGTGAAGTCTTATATTGGCAGCTTCTAACACGTGGTCAAAATATCCGGCCAGAATGAACTGTTCAAATACCAGACGTCTTGGATTGTTGCCACTTGTCAGATTGTCCAGATCCTTGATGATTCCATACTCTTTTTCAGGCTGTTCCACTTCTTTTAATTTCTCTTGTAAGGATTGATGCGCCTGTCGGATCTTCTCCGTGCGAAGAAATTGTCCTTCATAAACATCGCGCACTTTTCTCTGTTTGTCTTCTGCCAGGGAAAGATTCTGACGTAGAATGCTTATGTCTACTACGGTCTTACCTTTGACTGCTTCAGTCATTCTGGTAACATGATCTTCGTTCGCCGCTTTTGCAGCCTGAAATTTTTCAATTTCACCCTGTAGTCTGTGTTCCTCTGCGCCAGACAACTTTGCCTGTAAAAACTGCTCCGCTGTTTGGAAACCAGAAGCACTTAACTTCTCCCCGAAAGAAACCTTTGCATCCTGCGCTATTTTTTCTTTGCTCTTTTGTTCCGTTAAAAGTGTTTCCCGCTCCTGTGTCAGCGTCTCTATTTCCTTTTGGTCCATCATACCCTGCCGGATTCGCTGTTCCTGTGTATTCAGGCTCTTCTGAACCTGGCGAAGTCTGGTCTTTAATGAATCAGAATCTGCTGCCTGGACTACCTGTTCCACAAACCCGGGCTCGCTGAGTTCTTCAATTAAATCTGTTAAATCCTCTGTCATTGTATCAGATTTCTTGCGTATTGTCTCTTCTTTTGCCTTCATTCCGACTTCAAGCGCCCCTAATTGTTCCAGGATCTGTTCTATTTCATCCTTCACTGAAACGGTTCTGCCAAGCAGATCATTTAGTTTACTCTGATCCGTTTCAAATTGTGTCTTTAATTCTTTGATTTTTTTCTCATCAGGCGTTCCTTCCTGCACTCTTGCAGGGAAAGGGTGCTCCTTGGATCCACAGACAGGGCATGGATTTCCTGG
>CANRNK010000221.1 GCA_947631985.1 uncultured Lachnospiraceae bacterium
TACGCAAGCATACAAAACGGAAGTTACCAGAAGCTTACTAAGTCGTACTATGCAAAAGCAGAAAATGAAGAAAGTACCACTACTTCAAAAGAATCAACAAAAACAATCAACGCAGTCTTAAGTGATTCTGATTCCTTAAAGGAATCAGCAGATGCTCTGATAAAAAAAGGATCGGACTCCCTCTTTTCCAAGAAGGATGTTACAACTACTGCTACAGATGGCACAAAAACAACCGCTTACGGATATGACTTAGATGCAATCTATAAAGCTGCATCAGATTTCGTAAATGATTATAATAATATGTTGGATTCTTCCGCCAAGTCTTCTGACAAAGGAGTCCTGCTTCAAGCTTCCAACATGACCTCCGCTACTTCCACGCAGTCAAAGCTTCTTGCAGAAGCTGGTGTAACCATCGGAAGTGATAACAAATTATCCATCGATCAGGAATCTTTCAAGAAGGCAGATATCAATACGTTGAAAACACTTTTTCATGATTCAAATTCTCTTGCTTATCAGGTTTCAGCGCGTGCTTCACAGATGAATTATTATGCTCAGAGACAACTGTCAGACACAAAAACATACAATGCTTCTGGATCCTTTTCCGGTTCAGGGAGCAGTGGATCATTATACGATTCCTACCTGTAACTCTCATTAGAGATTGAACAAAAAAAGAACTCAGTATTAGAATTTTTTAATTCTAACACTGAGTTTTCCTTTTTTAGTCGTATGGTTGACGCCTGTATAAATAAATTTACCATATCCCCGAACCGAGATTCGGTCTTCCGGTTTTGGTGGATAGGAATTGTTTTCACACAAGGCGGAATTCACAAAAATCTTTTTTTGCCGAAACAGTTCAAGGCTTTCGTTTCTGGATAATTTGAAGAGTTTCGCTATGATAGCATCAATTCGTATTGAAGCTACCGTTTCAATCACTTCCGTCATTTCCTTTTCAAAATCCGGTATTTCTCCCACATCAATAGAACATCTAACTGAAGTATGACATACTTTATCAAGATTTTCTATCAGAAATTCAGCAATATGATTCACACAAAAAACTCTTGCTTCCCGATCAAATACCAGAATATCCCCTATCAGTGTCCTTTCAATCCCAAGATTCATTAAAGCTCCCAAAAAATCTCTGTGTGTCAACGGATCAGCAAATTTTTTCAAAAGAGGCGTAATCAAGACACAACAGATTGGAAATTCTTCCTCATATCCCAATTCCAAAGGGTTTCCAAACCGGACAAGCCTCCTTTCCGCTTCTTTCCATCCACCATTTAACACAAATCCATATAGGTGAAATTCCTTTTCCTTTTGTAGAAAAACAGCTTGTTCAGATTGGCTTAAAAACCCCGAAAAGGTATACTGACCAACCTTATACGAGCGTTCCCCCAAATCCTTCATTCTATTCAGTATCTGCTGCTCTTCCTTCATTAATACTTCTCCCTATCATGAATCAAAAACTATCTCTTTCGATTTACAAACAAAAAAGAACCCTGTAACAACAAGATTCTCTTAGTGGAGACAACAGGACTCGAACCTGCGACCCTTTACACGTCAAGCAAATGCTCTCCCAGCTGAGCTATGTCTCCCGCTTCTGATCATGCTATAAAGCTGCTGACGGGAATCGAACCCGTGACCTCCGCACTACCAATGCGACGCTCTACCGACTGAGCCACAGCAGCTTGTTTTTCGTTTAAAACGAATCACCGAATGCTATTGTATCAAGTTCAGATTCGTTTGTCAATAACTGTTTCCATACTGAAAACAGCCTGTTTCCACATCGAAAACAGCTCATTTCAAATTCGAAAAAGAATATTTTCACTTCAAAAAATATAATTTTACAATAATTTCTTGCGCCTAAAAAATAGAATACTACCACCTAGAACCAGTACGCTGAGGATAATTACGTAAGGATATCCATATTTCCAGCTTAGTTCTGGCATGTCATTAAAATTCATACCGTACCATCCTACAATCAGTGTAAGTGGAAGAAATATTGCAGTAATAATCGTAAATACTTTCATAATTCGATTCAATTCATAATTCATGGTAGCATCATGAGCCTCACGAAGATGAATCAGACTTTCCGACTGTGCTCTCGTACTTGCACTCAGTCTAGAGGCTCTTCCCGTAAACACTTTGAAATACCTCAGATCCTTCCCCGTAAAAAGATCATTGCTATTATTTTGCAACTCTTCTCCCATTTCAATCAGATGTTCATAATAATTATTGAGAATAGAGAGTTGATTCTTTTGTTGAAAAATCTTCTTATTTAAAGAACTGTCGATTTTTCCATCTACAATCTGTGCTTCCATCTCAAGAATAACTGATTCAGAAATGGCAAGGTAATTATTGGCTTCCGAAATCAGCTTTTCCAAAACACCAAATAATATTTTTTCTTTTGAGGCATTCTGCCTGAAGCGTTCAACCGATTCCTGAAATAACACACGCGTATTGTCATCCTCATCTATAATCTTAACCAGAATCAGCAGATTATGTCGTATAATGATTGCAATTCGATCTCTTGCTTCCTTCGCGTTCATCACATTGACTATGTTAATTACACCAAAACTATATTCGTCATACACTTCCAAACTACTATTAAAGTGTGAGTTCTCTGTGACGCAGCGCTCAACAATTGTTGGCGGTATTTGAAGAAGCTGGTACTGCTCTTCTAGCTCCTGCCTTGTCAGATATCCGATCAGGCTGGCTTTCTCGTCGGGATACCTACCTTGCAGTTCTATTTCTTCCAGATCATGATTTCGAATCAAATAAAACAAACTTGCTCCCGTCTGCTGCTTTAGCGGCAATTAAAATCAGGGAGTGTGAAATGTTTTCTTTCACACTTGCTCCCGTCTGCTGCTTTAGCAGCAATTAAAATCA
>CANRNK010000222.1 GCA_947631985.1 uncultured Lachnospiraceae bacterium
TTCTCCATTTTTGGACAATTAGATAAAGACATGTCTTAATTGTCCAATTACATTTGTAGGCATCCCAAAACCTTTATTCACGCATGCCATAATCCTGACTCACACAAGCCATAACCTTGACTCACGCATGCCATAACCTTAACTCACGCATCCCAATCTCCTGCTTTCACTTCAAACTATGCAGTCCACAACGCAAAAAAAGGCCAGCTCCCTAAGGAGCTGGCCTCATAACTTGTCTAATATGTCTATTAGCTTTATAACAAGCTTATTCTACTTCTACAACATCATCAAATGTTAATTCATCTTCTTCGTCAGCAACTTCATCAAATGAATCTACTAAGACATCTTTTGCAGTTACATCCGCAACATCATCAAATGTAATTTCATCTGTATCGCCGAAGAAAAGTTCACCTTCTTCATCAAAGTTAATGGTATCTTCTTCGTTGAAGTCTGTGCTGAGTTTAACTGTACGGTATCTCTTCATTCCTGTACCAGCTGGGATTAATTTACCAATGATTACGTTCTCTTTCAGACCGTTCAATGGATCGATTTTTCCTTTGATTGCTGCTTCAGTAAGAACTTTGGTTGTTTCCTGGAAGGAAGCTGCAGACAGGAAGGAATTTGTTGCAAGAGATGCTTTGGTAATACCAAGCATAACCTGTTTTCCATCTGCTGGTTCTTTGCCATCTTTGATCAACTGATCATTGATGTCTTCATATTCTAAGATATCTACTAAAGTTCCTGGTAATAATTCGCTATCCCCGTTATTTTCGATACGTACTTTTTTCAACATCTGACGACAGATAACTTCGATATGTTTATCACTAATATCAACACCCTGTAGACGGTATACTCTTTGAACTTCACGGATCATGTAATCCTGAACTGCTCTTACACCTTTGATTTTTAACAAGTCGTGAGGATTTACACTACCTTCTGTTAATTCATCACCTGCTACTAAGATATCTCCATCCATAATTTTGATTCTGGATCCATAAGGAATTAAGTAAGCTTTGCTTTCTCCAGTTTCTCCATTGGTAATTACAACTTCACGTTTTCTCTTGGTGTCACGAATATTAGCAACGCCGCCAAATTCTGCAATAATTGCAAGTCCCTTAGGTTTTCTAGCTTCGAAAAGTTCTTCAACACGAGGGAGACCCTGTGTGATATCATCACCCGCTACACCACCGGTATGGAATGTACGCATTGTAAGCTGTGTACCTGGTTCACCGATAGACTGAGCTGCAATAATACCTACTGCTTCACCAACCTGTACTGCTTCACCAGTTGCCATATTTGCACCATAACATTTTGCACAGATACCTACGCGTGAACGACAGGTTAAAATGGTACGGATTCTTACTTCTTCAATTGGTTCACCTTTTTCATCAACTCCAAGTGCCATAACTTTTGCTGCACGTTTTGGTGTAATCATATGATTTCTCTTAACAATTACATTTCCGTCACGGTCACTAATGGTGTTGCAAGAATATCTTCCGGTGATACGATCCTGCAATTCTTCGATGGTTTCTTTTCCATCCATAATTGCTTTCACGCTCATACCTACGATTTCTTCTTTTTCTTCACAACAGTCAACTTCGCGGATAATCAATTCCTGTGAAACGTCAACCATACGTCTGGTTAAGTATCCAGAATCGGCTGTACGAAGAGCTGTATCTGAAAGTCCTTTACGAGCACCATGGGCTGACATAAAGTATTCTAATACGTCAAGACCTTCACGGAAGTTTGATTTAATTGGAAGTTCGATAGTACGACCTGTTGTATCAGCCATCAAACCACGCATACCTGCCAGCTGTTTAATCTGCTGGTTGGAACCACGGGCTCCTGAATCTGCCATCATAAAGATGTTATTGTATTTATCAAGTCCATCTAACAGAACCTGGGTTAATTTTTTATCGGTTTCGTTCCATGTTTCAATAACTGCTCTGTAACGTTCTTCCTCTGTGATTAAACCACGTCTAAAGTTAACAGAAATCTTATCAACCGTATCCTGTGCTTCTTTCAACATCTGAGGTTTTTCGTTTGGAACTGTCATATCAGAGATGGAAACTGTCATAGCTGCTTTGGTAGAGTATTTATAACCAGTTGATTTAACGTTATCTAATACTTCTGCAGTTGTAGATGCACCATGGGTATTGATTACTTTTTCAAGAATCTGTTTCATACCTTTTTTACCAACATGGAAATCAACTTCTACTTTTAGCATATCTTCTGGAGTATTACGTTCAACGAATCCTAAATCCTGAGGTAGAATTTCATTAAAAATGAAACGACCCATGGTAGATTCTGTTGTGCCGGTTATTACTTCCCCATTAGCAAGTTTCTTTGATACTCTGACTTTAATTCTGGAATGAAGTGTAATTGCCTGATTTTCATAAGCAAGAATTGCTTCATTTACACTCTTAAAGTATTTTCCTTCTCCAAGTGCGCCTGGTCTTTCCTGTGTTAAATAGTAAATACCAAGAACCATATCCTGTGAAGGTACCGCAACGGGTGCTCCATCAGAAGGTTTTAACAAGTTGTTTGGAGAAAGTAGTAAAAAGCGGCATTCTGCCTGTGCTTCCACAGATAATGGAAGATGGACAGCCATCTGATCACCATCGAAATCGGCATTAAATGCGGTACATACCAATGGATGTAATTTAATCGCCTTACCTTCTACAAGAATTGGTTCGAAAGCCTGAATACCAAGTCTATGAAGGGTAGGTGCTCTATTTAACATAACTGGATGTTCTGCAATTACTTCTTCTAATACGTCCCATACCTGGGTATCAAGACGTTCTACTAATTTCTTTGCATTTTTAATATT
>CANRNK010000223.1 GCA_947631985.1 uncultured Lachnospiraceae bacterium
TCATCATGGAGCAGACATTGCAGTAAATGATACGGTCTTTAGATTTGTCGTACTTCTCGTATGTACCGAATTTGGGAATAATATTGATGCCTCTACTATTACTTTCTAGAACTTTAAATTTTTCATCGGAAAGATTCAATCTATCATAGGAATAACATATTGCAATTGCTTTATTTCTTGATAAAAGTGTATATTCGTATTTACGTTTACTCTCGTCTACTTCCTTAATAGGTACTCGACATTCAATATTAGGATCTTTCAGTTTGTCGTCTAACCAACATTTTAATACAATTTTTGAATCTATAGAAGTTTTTCCTTCCGTGATAAGATGACACTCTTGATTATTCTTTTCCTCTTTCAATCTAAAATGTTGCTCTCTTAGATTTCGATCACCAGCAACCAATACGAGATTAGAACCACAGCCACATGGACAAAAGAGTTGATTTTTACGTCCTTTATATCTTAAAGATTCTACCTTCTCAGGAATATTTATCTGTTTTCCATTAATACAGGTAAAGATTGATTCTATCCCAATATATTGATTGCCATACAAACAATGAGTTCTTTGCGCCATCTTATCCCCATCCCTAATATTATAACGTTACACTGTTAACTCTTTTACTTCCCATCCCCACCATGTCTCTTCTCATAATCCTCTTGGATCTCAGCCTTCCAGTCATCCTCACCCAGAGAAGCACTCATTTCAGAAGCCTTACTTCTTCGAACTCTTGATACCGCTTTGTCAAGGACTGCATAATTTAAGGAGGTTCCTCTGGAGTCACATTCATAATTCACGGCACGATCCTTTGCTATTCCCATACTTCCTGCGACTTCGATGGCGTCTATGTTGGCTCCTAAAAATAGAAACTCCCAACTATACAGCTTTTTCTGTCGCTCTATCATTCTTTTGATATCTGCATTGGAATAATGTTTGCTTGCATTTTCCAAGCCATCTGTTGTGATGATAAATAATGTTTTTGCTGGTCGATCTTCTTCTCTTGCATACTTGTGAATATTTCCAATGTGATGAATGGCACTACCTACTGCATCCAGAAGTGCGGTACATCCGCGAACATAGTAATCCTGGTCGGTCATAGGTTTTAGTTCGTTGATATTTTTTCGGTCATGAAGCACTTCACATTTGTCGTCAAAAAGTACTGTGGACACAATTGCCTCTCCTTTTTCTTTTTGCTGTTTCTGTAACATGGAATTGAAACCACCAATGGTATCTAATTCCAGACCTCCCATGGAACCACTTCTGTCAATAATAAATACTACCTCTGTTAAATTTTCTCTCATGATTGTTACCTCCGTAAATGATTGTTGTTTGTTACGAGGTAATCATATCGCTTATACTTCCTTCTTTGGTCTACCGTCAGGCGACTTTTTTAATCAATTAACTGATAACCCAAAGGTGCTTCGTTGTGATCAAATAATACCGTATTAATTTCTAACACATCAAAGACTTTATGTTCTATAAAATATTGCACAATCAAATCCTGTTTACTACAGCGCGACAGTGCTAAACCTGCTCTGGATAAGAGATCTTTGGTATCGTCTAGGTTCAGTTCTAGGGCGATGGCTAAGGCAAGTGCTGTTGTTTTACTTGGATTTTTCGTTTTTCCACACTTCAATTTTGAGAAAGCACGTTTATCAAGATTGGCTCTTCGCCAGATTTCTGCATCTGTTATATTTTTCTGGTCTGCGTAGGTAAAAACCATTTCCATAAATGTTTTTTCAAGGTTTCCTATGACTTCATCCAGACTTCTATAAGAACAACTGGCAAACTCATGGACTATCTCATGATATTCATCACTACACTGATTGATATTTCTTTCACGTCTTTTTCGTTTCCCACTTGGATATTCTTCCAGGTTCTTTTCTTCTACGTACCTCTCATTGATATAGGAATCGATATCTCCATATAATTCACTGGATAAGCGGTAGGATTGTTCATCAAATACCACCAGATAGATTTGTATATCACAAGCAGATAGAAATGCTTCAATTTCAGAAAGTGCTATTCTTAGGGCAATGCCTTTTGGAAACCCATAAGAACCTGAGGCCAAAAGAGGAGTTGCCAGACTTTCTACTTTATTTTCCTTTGCAATAAAAAAGGCGCTTCGATAACAGGCACGAAGAATTTCCTCTTCCCCTTCTCCGCCACCTTGCCAATAAGTCCCTACCGTATGAATAATATATTTTGCTGTAAGTTCATATCCTGGGGTCAAAAAGCTATTACCTACTTCTATAACACCAAGCTCCAGTCGTTTTTCTAATAATTGGTTTCCTGCTGCTGCATAAACTGCTGAATCAATGCCTTCTCCAAAACCAGGTAAAGGGTTGGCAGGATTAACGATAGCATCAACATTCATTTTTGTGATATCTTGTCGAATAATCTGAAATGGCATAGAGTACCTCTCTAAGTTTAGTCTTACTTATATTTATAATATCATACTGATGCCTTATGTCTAGCACATTCGTAATATTGCCAGCGAAATTTCACACTCAATCAAACTTCTTCCTTTACCTTCTTCACCAACTTTAAAAAAGATTCCTCAAAACGAAGGTCATCTTCAGGCATTCGTTTTGCTGGTCCCTTTAGATGATGTTTTCCCTTTCCAGTTCTTGCTTTTTTCGCAAGATGACATTCCATTAACATCTGATCAATATTTTCATTGGTATACCATTTGCCACTTTGATGGATGGCATGAGCGCCTTTTCCAAGAGACATAGCCGCTACACCATAATCCTGGGATACCACAAGATCACCCTTTTTACATAGATTAATGAGAGCAAAATCAACTGCATCTG
>CANRNK010000224.1 GCA_947631985.1 uncultured Lachnospiraceae bacterium
TACTACCCGGCGCAGGGTTGCGGATTGCGAGTGCATGGTGGGACATATCAAGGAATCGGAAATTTCAGAAACGGTACTTGCGGCTGTCCGTGTATATGCAAAAACCCTATTGGACAAAACCGAACTGCTGAGAAAGACAGAAACCAGCGGGAAGATTCCGCTTCTGCAAAAGCAGCTTGCAATTCTCAAAACAAATATAGCCGGAATGAAAGAACAAAAAGCGCAGTTATACGACCTGTTGGCTGAACAGAGCATCAGCAGAGAAACCTTTCAAAAAAGGCAGACTGCACTCTCCCGCCGTGAGAGGGAAGCAGAGCAGCAGCACGAAGCCTCTCAAAATGAATTGACTCGTTTGGAGCGTATTGTCTACAACAATCAAGTGCAGGAAAAGGAATTAAGAAACTACATAAACATTGATACCCTTACCCGTGAAATTGTGGAAGCCTTGGTTGATGGCATCTATGTCTACAACGATAAGTCCATTCATATCCAGTGGACGTTTGAAAACAAAATCAATCACTGACAGACAGGGCATCCCTCTCGATTCGCATTGGGATGTCCTGTCTGTTTTATTGTTGGTAGGTACAAAATAAAAAAGTTTTGATTTTTTTAAGTCCTCCCCTTGACACAAGGTGATGATGGGTATTCAGGCAAGAACATGGAAAGACCACAGATGCAGAATATGTTGGAACTGATTAAAAGGCAGCATTTTTCCTGTGTTATTGTTAAGGATTTTTCGAGATTTTCAAGAGATCATATCGTTCAAGGGAAATATATTGAACAGATATTTCCGTTTATGGGTATTCGTTTCATTTCTATCAATGATAATTATGACAGTAAGAATCACATTGGTGGTATTGGAGAGATCGATATTTCTTTTAAGACGTTGCTCTATGATTTTTACAGTGAAGATTTATCAGAGAAGGTGAAAACTTCCCTAAAGACCATTCGAAGCAATGGGAATTATGTTGCAGCTTATGCACCATATGGATATGTGAAAAGCCCAGAGGATAAACACCAGTTGGTAATTGATGAGGTAGCTTCTAAAATTGTAAAGCGGATTTTCAAAGAGTATAAAGCAGGGATTTCCATGTATAAGATTGCAAGAAATCTGAATGATGATGGTATCGTATCACCGGGAATTTATATTGCTGAAATGGAAGGAAATGAGCAGATGCTTGCCAGATACAAACAAAGGAAACCACTTTGGAATACAGTAGCTATCATGCGAATTCTGGATAATGAGCAGTACACTGGAACCTTGGTGTATAACCGTTATGAGAGTAAGGAAGTTGGAGCCAGAAGATGTGTTACTCTTCCAGAAGAAGAATGGAAACGGGTAGAAAATTGCCATCCGCCTATTATTTCAAAGAAAGAATTTCAAAAGATTGCTGAGCTTCGGAAAGTAAATACGAAGAGCTTTACCAATGGAAAACGTCATGCAAGGCATTGTCTTGTAGGTAAGATGAAATGCGGTGATTGCGGACACACTCTTGCGCATACTTATAGTGGGCGTCCTAAATATTATTGCAATAAAAAATATCTGGATCAGAGCAGTGGAGACTGTAGAATGAGTATTCTGGATGCGGATATTGAAGAAGTGGTTCTTGGTATGCTTCAGCAATATGCAGATGTACTGGTTGATTCTAGGTCTGTGGTAGATGTACAACGCGCTAAGAATAAAGAGCGAATTGTTACGGCGGAAAAACATTTGGCTGATATGGAACGAACAATGACACTTTTGCAGCAGGATCTCCGTGCCAGTTATGAAGCATACAAAACGGATGTGACAGATAAAGACACCTATCTGGAGCAGAAGAAAATGTATGAGCAGATGATGGAGAAAATGCAGGAGAATATAGAGAAACAGCAGGTTGCAGTGAGACAGATTTCGGATATGGATGTGCCGGAGGCAGCAGGATTGGAGATGTTGGATGGGAAGATTCAGCTGACGAAATTGACAAAGGAGATTGTGGATACTTTTGTGGAAGAGATTGTTTTGTTTGGGGAGGACAGGTTGGAGGTGAAGTGGAAGTTTAGTGAAGTGAGTTAAAATGTATATCTTACTATTACAATTTTTGTACGATCTTTTAATGCAATCATAAAAATCCCAAAAACTAATTTTTTTAAAAAATGGGATATTTCATTGACCAAAGACTTAATTTATAGTAATATATTTATATCCCATAAATAAAAAAAGAGGAATGGTGAAGAAAATGAATTATGAGTACGTACCTAAATTGATTAGGGCAGCTTTAAATAATGATAGAAAATCTGTTGAGGCAATTGCATTAGCGATAGGAAAAAGAATAAAAAAAGAGGATCCTAACACATCCGCAGAGATTATGAAGATTTTATCTTTTTCAAATGCAGGATCGGATGTTATGAGAAGTATTGATATGTCACCGGTTCCTGTTGACCGAGAGACAAGAAATCAACTAGTAAAAATGGATGAACCAATAATGATTGAGGAACCGATTTTGAGTACTACTATACAGGAAGAACTTAATCAATTTTTGCAAGAACGAAAATTAATTGACAAATTTTTGGAACAAGACATTATTCCTCCTAATAGTATTTTGCTACATGGAAAACCAGGAGTAGGGAAAACGTATATAGCAAAGTGGTTATCATATATGTTGGATATGCCAATGGTAACGTTAGACTTAGCTAATTCAATATCTAGTTATTTAGGGAGAAGTGGTCAAAATATTAAGAGTATTTTTCAATATGCAAAAGAGCAAAAAGTTATATTGTTTTTGGATGAAATGG
>CANRNK010000225.1 GCA_947631985.1 uncultured Lachnospiraceae bacterium
CAATTGGCAAGGAGACCAGGGAATAGAGGTAAGCGCTTCAAAAGAAGGCGTCATTCCATAACCTAAAAGAAAATGTTATGCTTCCCTATAGTACAACAGGGAGGAAAACTATTATGAGTAATACAGATATCACATTATGGACAAGCAGAATTCAAAATAGAAAACTTAGCGGTCTGAAAGTAAAGGACTGGTGTGAGCAGAACAATATTTCCAGAGATACTTATTATTATTGGAACAGTAAATTGAAAGCTAGCAAGGAAGAAAATGAGAATGTGTTTGCAGAAGTATTACCTGCACCGACACCAAAGCTTCCTTTCGATAAGGTTACAAAAGCAGAACTTTTAATCACATGGAAAGACTTCTCAATTTCTGTCACAGATCAATGTATGATACCTATGGTAGCAGAACTTATTAGCAGACTGGAGAGGCAATGTTAAACCGTTTAGCTATAGATGCTGAACACATCTATCTTGCCCTAGGGACAACAGACTTTCGGAAACAGATCAGTAGTTTAGTATCACTGATTCAACTTCAGTTTGGGAAAGATCCATTTATAGAAATCAATGTTTTCATATTCTGCAATAAAAAGAGAGATTCTATCAAAGTGCTAAGATACGATAAGAATGGATTCGTCCTAGCGCACAAAAAACTTCTTGAAAAAATGAAATTCCAATGGCCAAAGGATTCCGAAATGGTAAAAGAAATCTCCTGTAAACAAGTGGAATGGCTTTTGGGAGGATTGGAGATTGAGCAGAAAAAAGCGCATCATGAAGTGAAAATAAAGGCTGAAAATGTATGCTATTAGGGCACTGAAATATGCCAAAAACCAGCCTTGAAACTACTGTAAATTCAGCACTTTTCAAGCTTTCTACATGTCTAAAAATATAGAAAAATATCGTCATATATGGTATACTTATTTAATAAAAGCAAAGGAAATATACCAATGACTGAACAGGAAGAAATCTTAAAACTGCGTGCTCTTTTAGCAGAAAAAGAACGAATTATTGAGAAGCAGACAACGGAACTTAATAAGAAAGACCAGCTAATTGAAAAACAGCGTATTCAGATAGAAAACATGATTCAGGCACTTCTCCATGCAAGGAAGAAGATGTTTGGTTCTTCTTCTGAAAAGACTCAGCCAGATGGGCAGTTAAGTCTGTTTGATTCCGTACAAGAATTAGCGCAGGAGCTCCTAAAAGAGCAGAAAAAGATTACAGTCAAAAGTCATGAAAAGACACCACGTAAATCTGGTGTTAGGGAAGAAATGCTTTCTGGATTACCAAAAGAGATTGAGGAATATATTATCAACCCAGAGGATAACTGTCCGAAGTGTGGAAGCCAGTTAAAAGTCATTGGAAAACAATTAATTCGAACAGAAGTAGAATTCATTCCTGCAAAGCTAAAAGTAAAACAGATCGTGCGTCAGGTAGCAAAATGTGAAAGTTGTGGAACCAAGGAAAGTGCGAATCAATCGCCTGTTTTTGTAAAGGCAGCAACACCTGTTCCAGTGCTACCACATTCCATTTCAACACCATCTATGGTAGCACAGATTATGTACCTGAAATTCGTTATGGGGATTCCGTTTAACCGACAAGAGAAAGAGTGGTTTCGTATGGGCCTGGTTCTTACAAGGGCGGATATGGCGAACTGGATCATACGATGCAGCGAAGAATGGTTTTCTCCGATTTATCATAAGATTCACGAGTACCTTATATCTTGCGAATTGCTGCATATGGACGAAACCAGAATCCAGTGCAACAAGGAAGAGAACCGAAAAGCCAGCAGCAATTCTTTTATGTGGGTGATGAGAAGTGCTGCAAGTGAGCCGGTTCAAGCTGCATACTTCCACTATTCCACATCGAGAAGCACTGAAGTTGCCAGAAGTCTTCTAGGAGACTATAAAGGATATCTGATTACGGATGCGTACTCGGGCTATAACAAGGCTGGTGATTATACACGTTGTCTATGTTGGTCGCATTGTCGAAGGTATTATATCGAAAGCATTCCTTTGGATAACAACGGCAAGGAAATCCCAGGTTCCAAAGGGGCTGAAGGTCGAGAATTCATCAATCTGCTATTCAAGATTGAAAAAGAAATAGAAAATTTCTCTTTTGAAGAAAGGAAACAGAAGCGTCAAGAGGCATCACGGCCGATTCTTGATGCGTTTTGGTCGTGGGTTGAAAAGACATCTGCCATGCATACAACAAATGATAAGCTGACAGAGGCACTGACTTATTCAACTAATCAGAAGAAATATCTAGAAACATTTATGGAAGATGGAAGGATTCCTATCTCTAATAATTTGTGTGAAGCAAACATCAAACCATTTGCCACAGCAAGACGCGCATGGTTATTTGCTGATACCCCCAAGGGAGCTCGTGCCAACGCGGTGTTATATACTATTGCTGAAACTGCCAAAGCTAATGACCTAGATATCTATGAATATCTAAAATATCTTCTTGAGGAGATGCCAAACAATAATCATAACCAGCATCCGGAAATCTTGGACAAATATCTTCCTTGGTCAGCTGAACTACCAGATCAATGTCGGCTTAAAACGACGCATAAAAAATGCCTCAAAAGATAACATCATTAGATTAGCATAAAAATGTGAATCTGTATACGACGTCATCTTTTGAAGCGCTTACATAAATCTGATCCACCTGTTTATGAGAAGTAAGGTGGGTCAGATTTAAATAAAAAAGTGGGTCAATTTTACTTGACAATCAACAACATGAGTATGATGAATCAAATCTTGTTTCAAAATC
>CANRNK010000226.1 GCA_947631985.1 uncultured Lachnospiraceae bacterium
CTCCTCAAGTGTATAGTCAGAATCTACTAATGCTCCTGTTGCACCAGTTCCCTCATTCGCCGCATATACGGTAGCGGTTGTACTAACTCCACTTGCCAGAATCCCCACCGCTAATATTGCGCTGGCAATTTTTTTGATTTGTTTTTTCATCTCTTTCTCCTATCTGAACAATACCGTTCCATCCATTGGATCTCTGTTTAGGTCATAGCCAATCCATACTTTTCATCTGATTGATTTCTGCTATAACTTATCTACAAGTTCAGTATAGTCTCCAATTATGATAGAAGTATGATAGAACTCAAAAAGAAGTATGAGCGTTTGCCTTTTTTAGTCTAAACCAAAAAACACTTCCTACCCCTCGTTCACTGGTCACACCAAACTCAGCATTGTGAAGTTCCAGTATACTCTTCACAATTGCAAGACCTAGTCCAGTTCCGCTTTTATGCTTCTGTTCCTCTTGTTTTCCAATATAGTAGCGTTCAAAAATATGTGGCAGATCTTCAGCCAAAATATCTTCCCCTGATTCTGGACAAAAAAATACAATAGATCATACTCTTTGGGCGTCATGCTTAGTAACTTATCATGCAAAAACACATTCCTTGCATCAAAATCGATCAGTAAGTCACCGATTTTCATCTGGTTTGTCTTATCCTGCCCATTTTTTACAATTGAACTGCGATTAAAAAGTGCCCTGATTCTTGCCAAAAGCTCTTTTGGACTAAACGGTTTTACCATATAATCATCTACACCAAGTTCAAATCCAAACAACTTATCATATTCTTCACCTCTTGCCGTTAGCATGATAACCGGTATTGATGAGTCTTTTCTGATCTCTCTTAGCACTTTCCATCCATCTATTTTAGGTAACATCACATCGAGAATTACCAGATCAATTTCTTGTTTTTTAAATTGATTTAATCCATCTACTCCGTCCACAGCTTCAAGTACATGATATTCTTCCATGATTAAATATTCTTTGATCAAATCACGTATTCCCGCTTCGACATCGACAATCAGAATCTGCTTTTTCTCCATCGGATGTTCCTTTCTTCAATATAGTGCTCCATGATTTCAGCTGCCGATCCAACAAGTTCAACGCAAGGCCTTACTTCATAATATTCCTTTGTACGAAGTGCCGGTGTCGGGTGATCCGCGCCCTCGTCTAATCCTAATAACTCCCTGCAGATAATGGAGTGGTTTTGCTCTTTGAATTCTCTGGCCAGCTCCTGAATTCGTTCATAGTGCTTCGTCTTCGCCTCTTGATCTTCTGGGTCACTATAGCCATATAGTAATCCGGCAACCATGAACATTCCACTTACCGCCCCACATACTTCGCGAAGTCTTCCCATTCCCCCACCAAAAGAAGAACTAAGCCTGAGTGCTGTTTCAAATTCCATTTCATACAAGTCCTGAAAAGCCAGAAAAACTGACTGGGAACAATTATATCCTTCTTCAAATAACTTCTTTGCCATTTCTGCTCGATCAAATTTCATTCTTTTCCAACCGTTCCTTCCATCTTGTTTTTATCATTTAAGTTCCCTTTTCCGAAAAGTAATTTTAAAAACTAGGAAGTGAATAAATACATACATCCGCCAATCACACCCGTCCCAACCATAATCAGAATCGGATTGAGCTTCCATTTTCGCAGAGCAAAAAATCCGGCACAAAATAAAAAAACAGCAATCAGGTCAATTGAACCAAGATCAAAGGAAATTTGATTCCCTCCCCAGAAAGCAAGCATTGCCAGAGAAATTCCTGCCGAAGCAATCATTGCAAGCACTGCTGGTCGCAGTCCTTGCAAAATCCCCTGCATAAAGGTAAGCTTTCGGTATTTATAATAAAGATGTGCCAGGGTAAGTGCAATGAGGATGGATGGTGTAATGCAACCAACGGTTGCAACAACCGCGCCAAACATTCCACCTAGCTGAATTCCTACAAAACTTGCAGCATTGATGGCAATCGGTCCCGGTGTCATTTGTGATATCGTTATCACATCAGCAAATTCTGTCATCGAAAGCCAGCCATTTTTCTCTACAATCTGCTCCTGAATTAATGGAAGCGCTGCATATCCTCCGCCAAAACTCAAAAGCCCAATCTGAAAAAAACTCCAGAATAATTGTATATAAATCATGATGCGTCATCCTCCCTGTCTCTTTTCAAGGAAGAAACAAATCCAAGTAATCCACTGACCAGAATCAGGTAGATTACATTGACTTTGAAAAAAAATACCGCTAAAAATGCAGTCATCAGAATCAATAACATCAGTTTCTTACGTTCCCAAAGGATGTCTTTCACCATTCCATACACAACATCGAGGATGACTGCCGCTACACCTGCCTGCATTGCTTTTAACACGACCTGAACAATTCTATTATCTCGAAATGCTGTGTATCCCACTGATATAACCGACAATATAATAAGTGGTGGCAACACAGTTCCCACCACCGTAACAATTGCACCTTTGATCCCTGCAACTCTGTATCCGATTAAAACGGATGCATTCACCGCAATTGCTCCCGGCGTAGACTGTGCTATCGCGGTCAAATCCAGCATTTCTTCCTCTTCAATCCATTTTAACTTTTCTACAAATTGCTTCCTCATCAGCGGTACAATGACATAGCCACCCCCAAACGTAAAGGCACTCAGGGTAAACGTTGCTAAAAAAAGTCTCACATAAAATTTCAATTTTGTTCTAATAGTTTAACGGCCTCCTCAACTTTAAGAACTCTACCGTAGGAAACCACTTTTTCACCAACCACA
>CANRNK010000227.1 GCA_947631985.1 uncultured Lachnospiraceae bacterium
AGGTCTAGTAGCAACCATTTTGAAAAGAACGGGACTAAAATAATTGTCCCCTTCTAATCTTATTTTGAATATATTAATCAATTTCCTGTTTTATCTAAAGATAAATTAATTGAATTACGAAAAAGTACAGGAATGAACAGAAGACAGTTCTGTGAATTTTTTGAGATTCCGTATATGACGGTATCTGATTGGGAACATGGCAACAGAAGAATACCAGCTTATTTCTTTCGGTTGTTAGAATATTATGTACGGATGGAGCAGATGAAGAAGGAGGATACAGATGGCAAAGAAGCAGATTAAAGAGACGATACATGCAAAAGGAATAGACATAGGTATCTATACTACTGATTTTGAAAATGAATTTATTTCTTTAACGGATATTGCAAGATATAAAAGCAATGATCCAAATGATACTATAAAAAATTGGATGCGTGGGAGAGAAACTCTTGAGTTTCTTGGACTGTGGGAGAAATTGCATAATCCAGATTTTAAACCCGTCGAATTCGACGGGTTTAGAAATCAAGCGGGACTACATGCTTTTACAATGTCACCAACAAAATGGATTGAAGGTGTAAATGCAATAGGATTAATATCAAAAGCAGGCAGATACGGTGGAACATATGCTCATTCTGATATTGCATTTGAATTTGCATCATGGATTTCTGCTGAGTTTAAATTATACATTATTAAGGACTATCATCGGTTAAAGAAAGATGAAAATAGCCGAATGTCTTTAAATTGGAATCTTAATCGTGAAATATCCAAATTAAATTACAGGATACATACAGAAGCGATTAAAGATAATCTTATTCCGGCGGAGCTGACCAAAGAACAGATTTCATATAAATATGCTAATGAAGCTGACTTGCTTAATGTTGCCTTATTCGGAATGACTGCAAAGCAATGGAGAGAAGAGAACAAAGGAAAAAAGGGTAATATGCGTGATTATGCAGAACTTCATCAATTACTTGTGCTTGCAAATATGGAAAGTTACAATTCTATTTTGATTGATAAAGGAACACCGATGTCAAAAAGACTTGTGTTATTGCGTGAATTAGCAGTAAAGCAGATGAAAACTATGCAGTCATTGAATCTTAATAATCTACCAGGAAATTTTATATCTGATGGGATTGATGAAAAGTAAAAAGGGAAAATCTGTTTGCCGTGTTGTCATATTGAATTTGCAGTTGAGGATGTGTTGGAACGATGATAAAATAAAGTTGGGACAATATACACTGAACAATTCCAAAGGAGGATGACGTATGAGCAAGAAAATTCGTAGAGTACCAGTTGTTCTTGATACTGGAGAGATAAAAAGTCTGCCACCGGAAGATATCAAAATGATTCTTAGAGGTGCAGATGAATTAATATCAACTGGTGGAAGAAGTATGTTAGTCAAGATATTAAAAGGATCTAAGGACAAAAAGATTCTGGAATATAAACTGGATCAATGTCCAGCCTACGGATATTATCATGATTTAAAGCTGGATGACATCGGTAAACGTATCGATTGGATGATAAAGAAGGATTATCTCAGAATCAAATACGATTATCGTTTACCATTGCTGATATTTTCACCGCAGGGATGGGAAATTGAAAAAGAAACATTTGCAGAAGAGTTGTTTATTCGTTTTTGCATGGATGTGAAAGAAAAGAATGCTCGTGTTGTATTTGAAATGAAGGAAGTCAACAGGCAGGTAGTGATGCTTGTTCTTGATAAAATAGCGGAAAATGGTACAGAGGAATTTCTAACTTATCTGGAAGCATGGAAGCTGATGGAGGTAAAGAAGGTCGCGGCACGTATTAGTACGGTTGAAAATAGTATTAAGCAGGGAATAAAACAATCGGAATCGAGGTGATATCAGTATGAATATAGAAGCATATGATTCAGAATCATTGCGAAAAATTGTTCGTGAACTTCAATATGAGAACAAGCAGCTGAAGGAAAAACTGATAAAGGCAAAGATACCTTTTGATACAGAAAATCCATTTGAAGAGGCAATCAATAATATAGAAGATTATGATCCAGATCAGGGTGGTCGTATTGTAGAACCAGGATTTATCACAGATGACATGGTGAAGAGATATTTTGCAATGTTTTGGGGACGAGAGGATGTGTTTGCAAAACGAGGAAAAAAGGGAGGATATTTCCCACAGTGCGATAATAGATGGAATGAAAAAATCTGTCCAAAACAACGGAACGAAAAGATCTTTTGTGATGAATGTGAACATACAAAATGGACAAAGCTTGATATTAAAAAGATTAAATCGCATTTGCTTGGATACAAAGAAGATGGTACAGATGTAATCGGTGTATATCCGCTTTTACCAAATGGAACATGCAGATTTATTGTATTTGATTTTGATAATCATGAAAAAGGTGCAGAGGAAACAGATTTTGCCAACACAGATAATGAATGGCATGATGAAGTGCATGCATTACGCAAAATGTGTGAGCAAAACGGAATAAAACCATTGGTAGAAAGGTCAAGATCTGGACGTGGTGCTCACGTATGGATCTTTTTCAAAAGAGCAATTCCAGCATCAAAGGCAAGAAACTTTGGCTTTTTGTTGTTAGACAAAGGATCGAATTCCATTAATCTGAAATCATTTCACTATTATGACCGTATGTATCCGTCACAGGATGTTGCAAGCCGTATTGGAAATTTGGTGGCACTTCCGTTACAGGGACAAGCATTAAAGAATGGGAATAGTGCATTTGTGGATG
>CANRNK010000228.1 GCA_947631985.1 uncultured Lachnospiraceae bacterium
TTGCATGTTGTAGCCCCTCTGCAGTCGGCAAAATGGACCCTTCTCTTACAAAAACAGGCATCGTATCGATTGTCGCCGGCATCTGGTAGCTGCTGCCTCCTTCAAAATACTGTCCCGTCCAGAAATCATACCAGCCACAGGTCGCCGGAAGGTAACATGTTCTTATCTTTTCTTTCTTAAGACTCGTATTATCCGCCTCATAATAAAGAGGCTCCAACACAGGGCAGATCAGAAGTTCCTTACCAAACATATATTCATCTGTTCTGGACTTCGCCTGTTCCTCTTCCATAAAATCAAACAAGAGGCTTCGCATCATCGTAGCATTCTGTAGTCTGACATCTCCCGCTAAAGAATAAATGTAGGGAAGCAACTGGTATCGCAAGTGAATAAACTTGGCAATTGCATCATAAAAAGGCTCTCCTGGTTTTCCAAAATTCCATATTTCACGTGGGGTATCCGTGCCATGTGAACGAAACATAGGTAAAAACACGCCAACCTGTAGCCATCTGACATAGAGTTCTCTGTATCCAAGGTCAGCAACCCCTTCATTATACCGTCCCTGCCAGAACCACTTCGGTGTCGGGTCCTGATTGCAACCGCATCCTCTGTTTGTCCACTTGTCTCCAACTGTAAAAAAACCTCCGATATCTAGCGTCCAATAGGGATACCCCGACAACCCCATATTCAGACCTTCCACAATCTGCTTTTGTAAGGTTTCCCATGAGGCATAAGTGTCTCCGGACCAAAGCATTGCTGCATATTTATATCCCGACAGATACCCTGATCTTGTCAGGTTTAAGACTCTGATTGTTTCTGTCTCTTTTCGCTGGTTCTCATAGATTCCCTTCGCATGCAAAAGCGCATAGACATTCGCCATTTCAGCACCCAGATATTTTTTATGCTCGCCTCCTACTATTGTAAATCTCTCCCATGGCTCTCTTTTTGTCTCCCCACCCCAGTCAGGGCCACTAAAGGGCTCCGTAGAATCACACCACCAGGCTTCAAACCCATTTGCAAAAAGTGCCTCACTCATTTGTTTCCAATAAAGCTGCCTTGCTTCTTCCTCAAATGCATTATAAGTCGAGTAGTCATATAGCAAATGCCCCTTTTCAAAAAACTCTGTATGATTTTTTCCACCTGTATTCATATTCGGCCAGACTGAAATCATTGCATGTGCATTCATTTCTTTAAGATTTTGTGCCACTTCTTTCATGTTTCCATATCGCTTTTGATCCAGGATTTTTTCTCCCCAGTTGCCCTCTTCCCAGGTGTTCCAGTCTTGTACAATCCCATCAATTGGCACGCCGATCTCTCGATAGTGTCTAACGACCTCCTCTAGTTCACTGGCGGTATAATATTGTTCCTTTGACTGAATATATCCAAAAGACCATTTGGGAAGCATTGCCGGTTTCCCTGTTAAATGGCGGACCCCATCAATAAATGCATCGGGTGACTTTCCCTCAACAAAAAAATATTCCATCTGGCTGATTGCATCAAGGTAGAGATACGAACCATTCGCATCATCCTCAAAAGTCATGAGTGAGGAACAATCGAACACGAGTCCATATCCTCTGTCTGAATATAGGACGGGCATTGGGATCCGCATATTATGCTGATAGAGATACTGGTTTTGATGTCTATAGTTTGAAACCCCTTCTTCTGCCTGTCCGAGTCCGTATACCCCTTCGTTTTCCAGCCATTGAAAGTGGTACTTCCCACGGTAGGCAACATGGTCAGCAACTTCCTTGAGATTCTGGATAAAATTTCTTTCTCCATCCACGGTCTTGACTCTGTTGATTACCGGCTCTTCCCCACCCGTTGTATACTTCATAATCGTCACTTCTGTCAGCTCTTTTCCAGCATCCTTGTGCAGGAGTAACTCACGATCTATCGATGTATACTGTATGTTACCGTCCAAAAGATTTATTTCAACTTTTAGTTTATTTGTCCTAATTACTAACCTGTTTTCCAAATCATGACAGAGCACTTCCATTGTAGGTGTTTCGAAGCTTTCATGCTCAATCAAGCCCGAGGGATTGTTATGTATCTCCCCTATTGAATACCTGCATCTGATGATGTCTTCTCTGACTGGTTGTATGGTGATTTTTTGTTTCCTCTCTTTGGAGAACAAAAGTACCTCTGAACGATTCACCTGATAGCTATAATTATGTTGTCCCATCCTGCTTCCCTTTCTAAATGATTTCAATAAACTTTTCGAGCCTGTGTAATTCCTCTTCGTGTTCATGATGTACTGCCATCCTAAAATAGGTTTCTCCCAACAAGCCTTTTATCATAAAATGTTCAGACTCAATTTTAAAAAAGGGTTTTGCCAGCATATCTAAAAATACCCATGCCCCAAGTGGCTTCAGGCTCCTGATAAACTCCCGGTCGATCTGTTCCTCTAACAGATAATCATAGGCGAACCATCCTGATTCTGCGCATCTTTCTCTTGACTCTATCCGTTCTACAATCTTCATAAATATTTCCCCCTAATCTTAGCCCCGCAGAGATAAAACAATGCTTTTTATTGCCTGTAGAAATAAGTCGATTTCTATTTCCTTAGTGAAGACAGAAATACTGACCCGGACAGTCCCCTCTTTTCCACTTCCAATCTGTTCATGCATTAGTGGTGCACAGTGAAGCCCTGTTCTGACCAAAATCTGATCTCCTGTTTCTAAGATATAGACCAC
>CANRNK010000229.1 GCA_947631985.1 uncultured Lachnospiraceae bacterium
GAAATGATCTGTCCTACTGAGTACATAATGTGTACTCCTTTCTAAGCCCATTCTGAGCGATTTTTGTTTGTGAGTGTCTCATTTCCTCAGATACAGAATAGCATAACACCCTAATAAATGCAATAAAAATCTATTGACAATAGACATAATCAACCAAAGCGACCATTGAAATCTGACGAGAGTAGATATATACTTGCACTTACAAGGACGAATAACTACGAGTGAAAAAGCAGTGGAAACGAACTTGGCTGGATAACAGATTTTCTGATGGAAGGGAGGTAACTTGTTATGGGGCGGACCATATTACACAGTGATGCAAATTGTTTTTATGCATCGGTGGAACATCTGCATCATCCAGAGCTTGAAGGTAAACCAATAGCAGTTGGTGGTGATCCTGAATCAAGACATGGCATAGTTCTTACTGCAGATTATATTGCTAAAAAGCGTGGTGTGAAAACCGGTATGGCATTATGGCAGGCGAAACAGGCGTGTCCGGAACTAACATTTATCTCACCTCGAATGGATTTATATCTGAGCTTTTCCAGAATGGCACATGAAATATATGGAGAATATACGGATCTGCAGGAACCTTATGGAATTGATGAATCCTGGCTTGATGTAACTGCAAGTGCATCTGTAAAAGGAGATGGCTACAAAATTGCTGAAGAAATCAGTAACCGGATGAAGAAGGAACTGGGAATTACAGTCAGCATCGGGGTATCTTATAATAAGATATTTGCCAAGCTGGGATCCGATTACAAAAAGCCAGATGCAATCACCACCATGTATGAGAATGAATTTCAGTCAAAGGCATGGGCACTTCCAGTATCAGATCTTTTATATGTAGGAAGGTCAACCAACCAGAAGCTTGCAAGATTTGGAATCAAGACCATTGGAGATCTAGCCAGATCAGATGAAAAGATGCTGAACCTGCAGTTAGGAAAGATGGGAAGTATTTTATGGTCATTTGCCAATGGATATGATGATTCGACCGTAAAGGTTGAAAATAACCATGCACCTATCAAATCTGTTGGCAACAGTACGACAACACCAAGAGATCTTCTGAATGATGAAGATGTGAAACTGGTTCTTTATATGTTATCAGAGAGTGTAGCATCCAGGCTTCGCAAGAATGGATTTAGATGCAGAGTCGTGGAAATCAGTATTCGCGATAATGAACTGTATTCTTTTACCAGACAGCATAAGATTAGGAATGCCACCAATATTACAGGAGAAATTGCAGAAGAGGCTTACCGCATTTTCAAGGAGAATTATACCTGGTATAAGCCAATCCGAAGTGTAGGAGTCAGAGGTGCCGACCTTGTAACAGATAATTACTGGGAGCAGATAGATCTGTTTTGCAGTATGGAGAAACGGGAAAAGCTGATGAAAATGGATGGAGCAATTGATGATCTGAGAAGAAGGTTCGGTTATTTCTGTATTCAAAGAGGGATTATGTACCAGGATAAGGTATTGTCAGCATTGGAGGCGGAATCATCCCACACAGTTTATCCGCATGGATACTTTGGGTAATAGTAAAACAGAAATCAGTAGGTAAGGAGGAACATTATTTGGCTAAGCAAGCATTAACAGAAAAGGACATCGCAATGTGCGATTGCATTCGCTTATATATTAAGAAAAATGGTTTTTCACCATCAGTAAGAGAGCTTGGAACCATGATGGGATTGAAATCCACGTCAACAGTTCATAACAGATTAATGAAATTAGAAAAGTGCGGAAAGATTCGTAAAGTAGCGGAGTCTCCAAGGACAATTGTGATGATATAGGAGGCAGTTATGGAATCTAGTAAAGTATATGTTGATGTAAATGCAACGTTTTCGAAGGATGGAAGATTGATTCCAAAAAGTTTTATCTGGACGGATGGACATCTGTATGAGATTCAGAAGGTAAAGGATGTCTGTAGGGCAGCGAGTCGGAAAGCAGGAGGTGTAGGTATCAGATACACTTGTATCATAGATGGAAGAGAGAGCCATTTGTATTATGAAGATAACAACATGTGGTTTGTAGAAGGCAAGTAGATATTTTGGAGGGGTTGCAATAAAAGATCAGCAGAGAAGAAGGATTATTACAGGTGGCGCTTACTTCGGTGCATCGGAACTCACCTGTTTACAAGAATCATCAATGGTTTTGATTTCCCTTTATCCATTGATAATAAGAAAATACTTATTATTTGGAGGATTATTTGATGATTGAGAGAATAGAAAAAAGAGAAATTCATTGTCCAGTTTGCGGGAAAGCAATATGCAGAGCAAAGAATGGATCAGAAGTAGATATACATTGTGACAGATGCAACAGCGATATTATCGCGACTGTAACAGATGGAATGATTTCCATTATGGAAGATAGAAGAAACAAGCTTCCAAAGAGACAGGGAGAAGTCAGTGTCAGTGTTGTGAAAGAAAATAAAAAGGCAGGCAATAGAATGGGAGAAAGCAGATGTTTGAATACAATGGCTATATAATTGATCAGTCAACGAAAGCACCATTTTATGATGTGGTTGTGTATCGTAATGGAAAATTTATACTTCATGCAAGTATGAATGAGGTTTTGGAAGAGGAAGAGCTGAAAGTAGCAGTAGATCAGATGCTTGAACTGAACAGGAACTTTCAGAAAAAGCAATCAGTAAAATAGTATTACCATAAAATTGAATAAAATGAGACATTGAGGG
>CANRNK010000230.1 GCA_947631985.1 uncultured Lachnospiraceae bacterium
TAAATTTTCAATAAATCTTTTAATAAATGTTGATTTACCTGTTCTAACTGCTCCAACTACTCCTAAATATATTTCCCCATTCCCTCTTTTGGCAATAGAAGATATTATATTTTCTTTTTCCATAACTTCTCTCCTTTTTCTACTTAATGCTATGTGAATTTTTTTTATTTATGCCAAAAAAAGAACACAAATATTTTTCAATATTTGTGCCTTCGTCCACAATAATTTTTGTCGGCTGTCCGAATTTACGTTGCCACAAAAATACCTTTAAGTCCTTTGCTTTATATTAATTAAGATACTCCAAAGGCAAAATATCTTAATGGAAATAGACTATAAAACGACCTGAGATGTGTTTTGTTATTTTTTTAAACTTAAATATTTTTGTTCATTTTGTGTTTATTTTATAAAATAAAATGGAACTTTATTAAGAAAATCTAAGGGAAATAAGAACAATTATATTCCTGTTATTTTGACTAAGCTTTACTCATAATCCTTAATCACATATTGAAGACTTTGATTTCCACGAAACTCATTGATCTCCGGAGAATATACTACTGAATGACGTAATCTCACTTTTTGACCCTGCAAGAGGGCAACCGCTTGTTCCTCACCATGCTTATTGGCAATTTTTTGTTTGAATCGATCCGAATCACTAAAACTGATGGCCTCATAATCGTTTCCTTCTTCATCTTCCATCTTGATTTTTATTACATTTTTATTCTGCCCCATCACTTTTGCCTGTACAAAATAAATGTCCCGTTGCGCAAAAAGAGGTCTTGGATTAGCCACCCCATATGGTTCTAGCAGTTCCAGTTCCTTAATAAAATCCATAGTTGCATAAGACAGAGGCATCGGAATATCAATTCTGATTTTTTCTTGAAAATCATCTTCACAAAGGGATGCCGATTCATTCATGCACTTTCTGAATTCCTCTATTTTGTTTTTCTCAAGAGAAAGTCCTGCCGCAAGCTTATGCCCTCCAAACTTCAAAAACAAGTCTCTGTGTTCCACCATGGCTTCATACATAGAATAAGCCTCTATTGACCTGCCAGACCCCTTTACACCATCCTCTGCATCCGTCAGGACAAAGGTAGGCTTTCCGTAACGTTCTCTGATTCGTCCAGCAATAATTCCCGCAAGGCTTTCATGACAATCCGGAAGATAAATCACAAGTACCTTATCCTTCTCCATTTTACCTTCTTCCAAGATACGGCATGCTGCATCCACACCTTTCTGGGTCATCTCTTTTCTGCTATCATTCAGACTTTTCAACTCACCGGCCAGTGTGATTGCTTTTGTTTCTTCCTTTTCTTCAAATAAAGAAAGTGCACGCAGTGCCGTATCCAGTCTGCCCGTAGCGTTCAGGCAGGGACAAATGATAAACCCCAGATGATAAGGGGATATTTTCTTTCCTTCCAATCCAGTCACACGCAAAAGTGCTTTCAGTCCTACATTTTTGCTCTTTTCTATTTTAGTGAGGCCTTCTTTTACAAGAATCCTGTTCTCATCAAGTAATGGCATCACATCTCCAACCGTTGCAATACACGCAAATTCGAGTAGCTCATCTAGCTTATTTTTTTCTATCTGAAACAAAAGAAAACAAGCTTCAACCAGTTTATACGCAACTACCGCTCCACAAATTGACTTAAACGGATATTCACAGGCCTCCTGTTTTGGATCAATGACTCTATCAGCAGGTGGCAAGAAATAAGTTCGCCCCTGCTCAGAATCCTCATAGGGCACTTCATGATGATCTGTAACAATCACCGTCATCCCAAGCTTCTTCGCATAGTTAATCTGGTCAAAAGCAGATATCCCATTATCACAGGTGACAATTGTATCTATTCCTGCTTCATATGCTTCTAAAACAAGTGCCTCATTGATTCCATATCCATCCCTGATTCTGTGTGGAATGGCAACATCCACTTCGCCACCACAAATACGCAATCCGGTTTTCAAAATATAAGAAGCACAGATTCCATCCACATCATAATCCCCAATAATGCGGATTTTCTTTTTCTGCCGAATCTTCTCCTGGATACATAAGACACTCTCTTGTAAATCTTTCAAAAGTGCTGTTGGATAAAGATCATCTACTGTGCCCGTTAGGAATCTTCGAATTTCTTCCTCTGATACCAGGTCTCTATTTCTAAGAATGCGTGCCATCATCGGACTAATGGAAAATGTTTCTGCAATTTTCTCAAAATCCGCTCTCTTCGAATAAACAAGCCATTTTGCCATATGTATCCCTCCCCGACCTTTGTTCGAAACCCTAAAACCGGCAGCTTGCGGCTGCCGGTCTCTAGACTTCTTATTTTACTTTTTATTTTACTTCCTGCTTCTTCCCAATTCTTATTTTAAAAATATACCACAGACCACCTGTAATACAGATTGAAGAATAGGTACCACACACAATACCAACCATTAATGGTAGCGCAAACTCACGAATTGAAGTTACTCCAAGAATGTACAATACCCCTACCATAATAAAAGTTGTAAGTGAAGTAAAGAAACTTCGCGAAAGTGTCTGGGTAATACTTTTATTTACTAGTTCTTCCAGACTTTCGTTTTTATTCATCTGCGCTTTGTTCTCTCTGATTCTGTCAAAAATAACAATTGTTGCATTAATAGAGTATCCCAC
>CANRNK010000231.1 GCA_947631985.1 uncultured Lachnospiraceae bacterium
TTGTGCTGTTCCGCTCATGATGGCAAAAACCTGACTGGTAAGTATCATTCTGGAATGATTCTCATCATAATATTCAACCTTATGTCCACGATTATCATAATATCCGTTAAACCATCCGCCTCCGCCTTCTGCCTTAATCCACTCATTTTCTCTGATGTTTTGCATAATCCACGCAGACTTTTCTTCCAGGTTGTTGCATACTTTATCCAGACTGACTACAATTTTTCGACCGCCAACAGTATGTTTACAGTGTTCCGTGTATTGTTCTAAGAGTCTCCGTTTCTTTTCAGCACTATTATATAGTTCCTCCCCACCGGCAAGTAAACACATCATTTCTGCTGCTATTTCTATTTTGTTGTATCCAATTGCTTTCTTCAGTTCTCTCATGTACTTTGCAATATCCTTCAAATTTCCTGCATATGCACATGTAAAGGCGACACTCTCGCCTCTTTTTTCTGCCATATCAAGAGCGTCATTCCAATCTGCCCCGTGTAGTTTCATCTGGTTATGTTCGCCTACATCATAAAATGCACATAAATTCTGTAATAAAATATGTTCAAGCACTGTCCCAAAATAAATTTTTCCAGCAGAAGTTCTGAGTTTATTTCCATCTTGTGGACTCCACTCCTTATCATAATCTGTTCCCCTACCAACCTGGAGATCTTTAAAGTATGGAATCTGAGCGAAGAGGATATCCATATCCCCCGTCTGATCCATATAGAGCTTCGTTGTTACAAACGGCCAGAATGCATGATCCATCCATACTCTTGTAATATTGTTTCTATCTGCAAGGAACTCACCCTGTTTGCTTCCAATAATGGTAGCATTGGTTCCATCAAATCTGACACCACAGTAGTTTTCAATGATCATCTGCCTTACTACTGTTGGGTCCATTATCAGTAGTGCAAGACAATCCTGCCACAAATCTCTCCATCCTCTTCCACCTTTTCCATAATCGTGATACGGTAAAAATGAGCATCCGTAGATTCTTCTAAGAATTGGCTGAAAGCAAATCCACTTTAGATAATGATCTGTTTCGTGGTCTCCTGTATGAAAGGACACATTCATCTTTTCCATCCAGTACGCCTTCATATCATCGAGTGCATCACGAACCATATGCTCTGTTTGGTAAGATGCAATCAAATCATTTACTTTTTGATTCCTATCAGCAACACCAGCTAAAACGATATAACTAATTGTTTTATTTTTTTTGATTGATACCTTGTCAAACTTAATTCCGCCTATCGCTTCCTTACCTGCCGCTTTCCAGCCTTCCTTTCTACCGGGTTTATCATTTCTTACGGCCTCCGGATTTAAAAAGGATCCTCCCTCTCCAATGAATTCTTCAACGGTTGGATAGTACTCTGCTGGTTTATTCCCTTCCCCTGTAAAGCCACATACAAAGTAGGTCGTAGTATTCTTTTGATGCCCACGTTCGTCAAATGATAGAACAGGCGTAACTTCAATCCCTTCTTTCATTACATTTATTCTTTGCAGAAGTGATGTGACATGTCGGTGATCTCTCAAATTGTCTGCACTTCTTCCAAAAATAGGAATTGCAGAAATTGGGGTTATCTCCAGTATATCATCAGAAATATTGGTAATTTCTATCAGTGCCACTTCCATCGTTCCCTCAAGCGTCACAAAGGAAGTTATTACTGCTTTTAGCCCATACTGATTTGATGTCCTAGTAAGTTTCTGCCACATAAAACCTGCTTCCAACTCACTTTCATCCTGTTTTGATGTGAATTTAGTAAATTCCTGCTCAGCCGAAGCACCTGCAACCGACCAGTTCCCCTTTCCCTCAATTCTGACCCAGAAGTTTCTTCCATTTTTGTTGTTATGTAGATTTTCTATACTGACTGGCTCAAGAAGAAAGTGATTCTGATCAAGTTTACTATCACCACCAAGATTGGGAGTGATACTGGATTTAAGACCCTGCTCCCCTGCGATTGGAAAATATAGGCCAGTCATATTCTCTGGATTTTTTATTGTAAATGTTTCATTTTTATCTTTGAATTCTATCTTGCTCATTTTGCCTCTCTTACTATCCCATAATTAATTCAACTTCTGTCCACTCTGTCATATCTTTTTCAAAAATATAGTTACCAGTTATTATTTTCCCATTCACTTTCATCCTCTCACAACCAGACTCAACATGGTTTGGATTTTTTACCTGAATATGGAGATGCTTTCCTCTGAAATCTTTCTCAATCTCGAATTCATCCCACTCTTTTGGTATGGAAGGAGCAATATGTAATCCGTAAAAATCTGGTCTCATCCCAAGAATTCCTTCCACACAGCCAACCATAATGGTAGATGCCGTTCCAGTAAGCCAATGTACATGACTTCTCCCAAAATTCGGGCTTGCTTTTCCTTCTGTAAATTGTCCATAACAGTATGGCTCTAGTTTTCTAATTTCAGCTTTGTCATTCTGCGCCGAAGGAGCATTTTCATAAAAGTATTGGAATGCCCGATTCCCATGTCCTCTTAATGCCTCCGCGAGAATAATCCAACCCTGTGACTGCGAGAAAATACCTGCATTTTCTTTGGTTCCGGCATTGTAGATAACTGAAAATGCACCTTCAAAAGCATGTTCATGGTATGGTGGGTCCATAAGATGAGCCCCATACTC
>CANRNK010000232.1 GCA_947631985.1 uncultured Lachnospiraceae bacterium
TCAAGAACCGCCTTGTTGGAGAGGGGTATCCAACTTATATTATAGCTGAGATGTCAGCCAATCATGCAGGCAGTATCGAGAGAGCCAGAGAAATCATCAGAGTGGCGAAGGACTGTGGTGCGGATTGTATTAAGATACAGACCTATACACCCGACACAATCACCATTGATTGTGACAACGAATATTTCCAGATTCAGGACGGTACCTGGATGGGGGAGAAGTTATATGACTTATATGGCAAGGCATATACCCCATGGGAATGGCAGAAAGAATTAAAAGAGGAAGCAGATAAAATTGGAATTGATTTCTTTTCGACTCCATTTGACAAAACTTCTGTTGATTTTCTAGAAGAAATTGGGATTCCGTTTTATAAGATCGCTTCGTTTGAGTTGGTTGATATCCCACTGATCCGGTATGTAGCATCCAAAGGGAAGCCGATGATTATGTCGACAGGCATGGCAACCAAGGAGGAGATTAAAGAGGCTCTACAGGCTGCGTATCTGGAACATAATGATGGTGTGATTTTGCTTAAATGCTCAAGTGCCTACCCAGCAATTCCGGATGATATGCACCTTAGAACGATAGAAGATATGAAACAAAGATTCAACGTACCGGTTGGACTCTCAGACCATTCCCTGGGAGCGTTGAGCGCAACAACAGCAATCGCTCTTGGTGCCAGCGTAATTGAGAAGCATTTTTGTTTAAGCAGAGAAATAGACAATCCAGATGCTTCCTTCTCCATGACACCTGAAGAATTCTCGGCAATGGTTGTGGATATCAGAAAGGTAGAGAAGGCCCTCGGAAGAGTTACTTATGGACCTTCTGACCAGGAATTAGGGAGTCTAAAATTTAGAAAATCTATTTTTGTAGTTGAGGAGATTGGGGAAGGTGAATCTTTCACAGAAAAGAACACAAGAGTCATCCGTCCGGGCTACGGACTAAAGCCAAAGTATTATCAGGACATACTAGGTAAAAGCGCAGCAAGACCAATGAAGAGAGGAACTCCCTTGCAATGGGAGGATATAGGGTGACACAACATGCAGCAGGCAAATCTTTTGCGAAGAGCCGCACTACAGGATGAGGAAATCTTACTCGCTTGGAAGAACGACATTACAACAAGAGAGAACTCAGGGGACAGCAGAATGGTTACCCCGGAAGAGCACCACGACTGGTTCGTGAAACGTTTGGAATCCAAGAACGTTCTTCTTTATATCTTTGAAGAAGGTGGAGTACCTGCTGGACAGGGAAGGCTGGATGTGTTTGGACATACTGCTGAAATCAGCTATGGACTGGGGCCCGATTACAGAGGAAAAGGATTAGGGAGACAGATTTTACAATCACTGGAAGAGAAGCTTTTTTTGGATGAAAACCTGCAGGAAGTGAAAATCCTTTATGCCCAAGTCAAGAAAGACAATGCAGCTTCCAGAAAACTATTTGTAGAAAATGGATTCAGAGAATGCAAGGATCCTGAAAAAACAGGAGAGCTTGTACTCTATAAAAAGGTGGTTAAGTAATCTATGTTTTATATCAGAGCAGATGGGAATTCGCAAATAGGTGCAGGTCATATCATGAGATGTATCTCCATTGCAGAAACACTCAAAGACAGAGGAAAGGTAATTATCTTCTTAACAGCAGACGAGGAATCCGCATCGCTGATTGCTTCCCGAGGATTTGCAACACTGACACTGCATACAAAATGGGATCAGATGGAAGATGAATTAGCAACCTTACTTCCGATATTAGAAGAAAAAAAAGTTCGAAATATCATAATCGATAGTTATCAGGTAACATCTGCTTACATGGATGCAGTCAGGAAACATGCCAATATCATTTATCTTGATGACATGGGTCTGGAAGCATACCCAGTGGATGTACTCATTAATTATAATATTTATGCGAAAGAGATTCCTTACGAGGAATTATACTATAGCAAAAATCTTCCTTTGCCCAGACTTATGCTGGGTGGAGAATTCGTACCACTGCGTTCTGAGTTCTCAACGCTGGAAGGAAAAGTAAGAAGAATCGTCAGAGATGTTCTGATTACGACTGGCGGTGGAGATCTCTATAACAGTGCAGGCGCGATTCTGAATGCAGTTGAAGCGAATATCGCTGCATTTATGGGAATTCGTTTTCATGTTGTCAGTGGTGCTTATAACCCGAACACACCTGGGCTCAAGGCAATGGAAAAAGAAAATTCCAACCTGAAGGTCTATGAAAATGTTCGCCATATGGCAGACCTGATGAAGCGTTGTGATATTGCAATTGCAGCAGCGGGTAGTACCTTATATGAATTGGCAGCGCTTGGCATTCCGACAATCTGTTTCTATTTCGCAGACAACCAGAAACGTAGTGCAGAGAGCTTTGGAAAAAACCTTGCAATCAATTGTGGCAATTTTGTTCAGGAGCAGGAGGGTGTCACTGAAAGAATCATCCAGGCACTGAAAGAATATACAGCCTCCTATGAATCCAGGAGTGCGGCATGCGATCTACTGACACAGACCCTTGACGGGGATGGGGCATCCAGAATCGTGGAAGAG
>CANRNK010000233.1 GCA_947631985.1 uncultured Lachnospiraceae bacterium
CAATATATAGTTTTACAGCATCATCTGCATTTCCCTGTGCTCCAACTACAACTTCAATCCCATTTTCGTTAAATAAATCCTGTGCTGTTTCTCCCATTCCGCCTGCAATGATAACATCTGCTTTCTGCTCTTTTAAAAAGACAGGAAGATATCCTGGTTTGTGTCCTGGATTAGGTACAAAAACTTTGTTTTTTACTTCAACATTCTCTACATCATACATAGTAAATCCTTCACAATGTCCAAAATGTCCACTTACAAACTTTCCATCACTTGCTACTGCTATATTCATCTTTTATTCCTCCAATTATTGTTTTTATTTTTTTATGATAAGCGAAACAGTTTACTATTCCACTTGATTTTATTTTTTCATAAGACTATTCATACGAACCCACATTTCCTCAATCGCTTTTCTTGCAGGACTTTCTGCAAACTCTGTGATTGGTTTTAATGTGTTAACAGACTTCATGACCAATTTATCAAAAGGTATTTTCCCTACTACAAAAAGATTCTTTTCTCTTGCAAAATTCTCAATCTGAGAGGTCATATCTGGATTGATGTCATACTTATTCACACAAATCATTACTTGTGTTTCAAAATGTTCTGCAAGCTCCAAAATTCTTTTTAAATCATCCAGCCCAGATCTGGTTGGTTCTGTTACAATAAGTGCAATATCCGTATCCGTAATCGATGCAATTACAGAACATCCGATTCCAGGAGAACCATCAAGAATTACAATGCTGTTATTTTCTGTAAAACGTTTTGCATTCTTTCTTAGTTCCGTAACCAGTTTTCCGGATCCATCACTTCCTATTCCCATCATTGCTCTGGATATGATCCCTTTATCCGTTTTTGTTATAAAGGTATCTGCCGTTTTTTCGTCCACCAACTTAATCGCGTTCTGCGGGCATACTAAAGTACAGGCTCCGCATCCTTCACAGCTAAATGGGTCAATAGTCCAATTTTTTATTGCACCGAACTTACAGACTTCTTCACAGATTTCACATTCTATGCAAAGACTCTTGTTTATTTTTGCTTTTTTACCACCATAGAAGTTTTTCTTTTCAACATCCATACCTTTATAGAACAGATACAGGTTGGGTGCATCTACATCACAATCAACTTTTATCACATTTTTAATAAGTTCAGACAAAGCAGCTACAACGGTTGTTTTTCCGGTTCCGCCTTTTCCGCTTAACACTGATATTACCATGTAAACGCCTCCTTTATCTTCTCTGCCATATCGATAAAGTTCTTTTTGTGGTTGTCGTTCTCACATAACATCATTCCTTTTGAATATAACGAGGCGGCTTCCATACTGTATGGAACGGTTCCAAATAATTTAACTTCATTTGCTTTGCAAAAAGTTTTCACCATATTATCTTGTCCGTCATCTTTATTAATGATAATTCCGTATGGGATGTTATAAAGTTTTACAAGCTCCACAGCCATTTTCAAATCATGCAGCCCAAATTCTGAAGGCTCTGTAACTAAAATTGCTGCATCTACATACTTAAGTGCTGTTACTACATTACAAGAAGTGCCTGGTGGGCAATCTACAAGATGATCTTCCTTCGGTAATTCTTTCAAGAGTTTGCGTATGACCGGAACTGCCATTGGTTCACCTACGTTAAGGATACCACGATAGCAATTAATTTCCTTCGCCATACCACTTTCCAGCTTACCAATAGAACGTTTCACATAAGATAATGCATCTGCCTTGCAGACCAGCCTGCAGGCTCCACAGTCATGACACAATTTTTCAAAAACAACAATCTCTTTCCCAGCTTTTGCAAGTGCATTAAACTGACATGCTTTTGCACAGGCTCCACATAAAACACACTTTTTCTGATCAATAACAGGATATTCCACAAAAACATCCTCTCTTTTTTGAATAGAAGGATTCAAAAAGATAAATCCATTCGGCTCTTCCACATCACAATCAACATAACTAACACCCAATGTCATTGCGAGATTTGTAGATACCGTTGTTTTACCAGTTCCTCCTTTTCCACTCAGTATTGCTATATTCATGCCAACTCCTATCTGTATGCCAAGGCACACGTACCTATCAGGATATGCTCCTTGTATTTACCTATTTCATTCCATGATGTGCATTCCCTGCAGCATTAATCTCCGAAAGCCCGTTTTTTTGAAACATTTCAACTGCTCTAAATACTGGAAGTGCTTCACAACTATACGCTTTAATTCCGGCTTTTTCTATCAATTCAAATGCATTCGGACCAAGATTGCCGGTAATAATCACTGATACGTTCTCTTCTATCACTTGACTTGCTGCTGCTATCCCAGCTCCTCCTCCAGAAGATACACCATTGTTTCCGATTGCTTCAAACTCTCCCGCCTCTGTGTCGTAAATCAAAAAATAATCACACCTACCAAATCTTCTATCCAATAGGCTTTCTTTATTCTGACCTGTTGCTGATATCGCAATTTTCATATTGTACCTCTCTTTCGCTTTTAATTATTTATGGGCATATGCTAATTATTATAATACTATTCATAT